>DATEEV010000529.1:0-3959 GCA_035281005.1 Microthrixaceae bacterium
CACCTCGGCCGAGCGGTCGAGGCGGCGCATCGACGGGTAGTGGAAGTGATCGAAGTGGTGGTGGGTGAGGTAGATCCAGCGCGGGTGGGTCGTGTCGTCGCCGATCTCGGTCGGCGGGTAGTGCCACCACGACCGCCAGTAGCACGAGCCCCACAGCCACGGATCGATGAGGATGCGCCCCGCGGCCGTCTCGACCGACAGGCACGAGTGGCCGATCAGGGTGAAGCGCATCGCCGCGAGCCTACGCACCGCGCGCGAGCACCCTTCAGCATCGCTCCGGGAGCCCACTGCTACCGTCGGTCGCCGGTGTCCACCAACCCCCACAACGGAGCGAGCACGGCTCCGCCCTCGCGATCGTCGCGTCGGTTCGTGGCGCTGCTCCTCGTGATCGTGGCGCTCGGCCTCGGCGTGCGGATCCTGAACGTGACCGTGTGGCGGCCCACCGAGGAACCGCCCCTCGGCGCGACGAGCTACGAGCCGCGGGACCCGTCTGCGCTGATCATCGGGGGTGACGGGTTCTTCTACCACTGGCAGGCCGTGGCACTCGCCGAGGGCGACGGCTTCGTCGACCCGTACCGCTGGCGGAACCTCGGCGGCGACGTGATGGCTTCCGCCGCCCACCCCCCTGCCTACCCGTTGTACCTGGCCGCCTGGTCGCTGGTCGGCGTGAAGTCGGCCGAGGGGCATCGACTCGTCAGCGCACTGCTCGGAGTGGTCACGATCGTGGCCCTGGCGGCCACCGCCCGCCGCCTCGCGGGCGACCGCCCCGGACTGATCGCGGCGCTGTTGGCCGCGTTGTACCCCTCGTTCTGGATCAACGACACGATGCTGTTGTCCGAGGCCATGGCGCAGGCCGCGGTCGCCTGCTTCCTCTATGCCTTCTATCGGTGGTGGGAGTCGTCGTCGCTGGGATGGGCGGCCGCCGCCGCGGCCGCCGCGGCGGTCTCGACCCTGACGCGCAACGAGCAGATCGTGTTGTTCGCAGTGCTCGGTGTGCTCGTGCTGTTCCGTCGCTCCGAAGGGGGATGGGCGCCGCGGCTGCGCACCGCCGGCGTGGTCGCGCTGGTGGGCCTCGTGGTGATCGGCCCGTGGGTCGTGCGGAACCTGGCCACCTTCGACCGCTTCACGACGTTCACCACCGGGACCGGTGCCGCGCTGTCCGCGGCGAGCTGTGACGAGACGTACTCCGGCGACAAGCTCGGCTGGTACCACGACTGCTTCCAGGGGCCCTACCCCGACAAGATCACCGACGAGAACGGCCTACCGGTCGAGGTCGACGCCGACGGCGGGCCGATCGACGAATCCGGTCGTGACGTCGAGCCCATGCGCCAGGCCCGGGCCTACATCACCGACCACCTGGGTCGGTTTCCGGTCGTGGTCGCGGCGCGGGTGGGGCGCCTGTGGGGCTGGTTCCGTCCCGCTCAGACCACCCGCCTCGAGATCGCGATCGAGTCACGGGGTGACGTCGCGTCGTGGCTCGGGCTCGCGTCCCTCTACGCAGTCGAGGTCGCGGGCGTGGCGGGCCTCGTCGTGATGCGCCGCCGCCGGATGCCGATCTCGCCGATCGTCGCCCTCGTCGCCGTCGCCACGTTCGGCGCGGCGATCACCTTCGGCGTCGCCCGCTACCGAGGCACGGCCGAGGTCGGGCTCGCACTCTCGGCCGCGATCGCACTGTCGCTGCTCGTCGGTTGGGTCGTGTCGTCGTTCCGCCGCGATCGCCATCTCGACCAGAGCCAGTCGACTCCCACCCCCGCGAGCACGACCCACACCACCTCCGCACCGATCCGATAGCGGGTGATGCCGAAGGTCGACGCGGCGGTGAACGTCACGGCCACGACGAAGGCGAGCAGGGGGACCAGAGTGACCTTGCGCCGCCACGCCGCGACCGCGCCGACGACGGCCAGCGCGCCGAACAGGTAGTAGGTCCACAGCGCGGCGCGAGCCGGGAACGCCCCCCGCCGCTCGAAGAGCACGTCGAGGTTCACTCCCTGCATCGGTCGGTAGATGTTCCATATTCGTCCGATCCGAGCCGCGACCACCACGGGCAGCCGGTCCTTGTGCTCGGAGATGTAGTCGACGGCGCGCTCGCGCTTGATCTGCTCGATCACCGATTCGTCGCAGACGAGACTCGTCTCGCCGCGTTGGTCCGGCGGGGTGCCCGGACCGTTTCGCTGCACCTCTCGACAGCCTTCGGTGCCGACCTCGGCCCATCCCGACCCGCACCGATCGGACCAGTAGCCGAGCAAGTCACCGGAGTAGGTGTCGTCGCAGTTGCCGACCTCCGCGGTGAAGCCCGCGCCGATGGCGATGACCACGGGGTGCTCGAAGCTCGTGAGGTTCTTGATCACCCAGGGGCTCGCGACGAGCCCGGCGACCAGGCCCGAGACGGCGAGCACCTTGATGCGCTGTGGCCAGCGTTCACGCCGACAGCACCACAGCGCGACCGGCACGAGCAGCACCAGCAACAGCAGCTGGGTCTCGGAGCGGGTCAACAGGCCGAGACCGACGATCAGCCCGAGCACCGCCGCCCGCCCGACCGACGGGTGGTCGATCAGCCGGTACGAGGCCCACAGCATGGCGGCGACCAGCAGCGCGTACATCGACTCCGACAGGATCAGGCCGTCGTTGATCCACAGGTTCGGATAGATCGCGGCGAACGCCGCGGCGAGCAGTCCCGCTCGGTCCGAGCCACCGATCCGCCTCGCGACGAGCCCGACCACGAACACACACGCCGCGCCGAGGAGTCCCGAGGCGAGTCGCATCGACAGCGGTGTGTCGAGCCCGAGCCAGGAGAACACCCCGAGGTAGGCGGTGTAGAGCGGCGGGTGGCCGGCCGAGTGCTGGATGACCCCGTCGCGCCACCAGTAGATGGGGTTGGCGAAGCCGTCGCCCTGCGCGAGCAGCTTCGCCCCGAGCCAGTACCAGGTGTTGTCGGTGAGGTCGGCGGGGGGAGGGGAGAGCTTCCGGTAGTGGACCGCGACCGCGATCCATCGGACGGCGAGACCGGCTGCGACGATCAACGCGAGGCGCGTGCGGAAGCTCCGGAACACGGCGGCCGAGCCTACGACCGCCGCATCCGGAGGCTCGTTACCGGCTCAGGCGTCGAGCGGCACCGTCGTGAGTGGGTCGTTGGCCGAGACCTGATCGACGCGGTTGGAGCTCGTGCCCGGCGCCGGGGCGACCGGCCCGTCGAACAACGGGTCCTCCGTGGACTTCATCCACTCCGCGAGGCGAGCCCTCAGGTCGACCAGCACCGGCGCGAGGGTGGGATCGTCGATGCGGTTGGTGCCCTCGGTCGGGTCGAGCCAAAGGTCGTAGAGCTCCTCGCGTGGGGGGTCGACGTCGGCCCATCCCGCCGCGAGCATGACGTCCTTGGTGATCCCGTCGTCGAGGTTGGCCAGCACCCGGCCGGGATGGGAGTCGTCGTATCGCCGGGAGTACTTGTACCGGTCGGTCCGAACGGCGCGCTGAGGCTCGTAGGCGGCGTGGTAGGTCACCTCGGCGAACACCTCGTCGCGGATCTTGTCGACCTCGCGACGAACCAGCGGCAACAGCGAGGAGCCCTCGAGCCAGTCGGGGTGATCGATCCCGGCCACGTCGCAGATGGTGGGAAAGAGGTCGAGGTGACTGACGAGTGCGTCGTGGACGCGACCGCGCTCGAACCCGCCGGGGCCCCGAAGCAACAGCAACACGCCGATGCCCCGGTCATGCATCGTCGCCTTCGAATCCGGGTATGCCAGGCCGTGGTCGGTCGTCATGATCACCAACGTGTCATCGGCGATGCCGTGCTCCTCCAGTGCGTTCAGCACGGCGCCCACCCCCTGGTCGAGCGAGCGCGCGCTGGCCTTGAACGAGGCCATGTCCCGCCGGGTGAGGACGTTGTCGACGATGTTCTCCGGGGGTCGGGAGTAGAGCGCATCGCGCACCGAGGTCGGCTCGAAGAACTCGCGGTGGGTCTC
>DATEEV010000530.1:0-8443 GCA_035281005.1 Microthrixaceae bacterium
GCGAGCTCGGCCAGCGCCGGCCAGCCGCCGGTGGCCTCGAGGTCGCGATCGGGTTGTTGGCGGGCCTCGGCGAGACGGCGCAGTTCGTCGTCGTCGAAGGCCAGGTCGCGTTCGCCGAGCTGCAGCACCTGCTGGTGCGAGCGGAGGCGGGCGAGGGGCAGCTCGGGCACGACACGCGACGAGAGCACGAGGTGGCCGTTGTCAGGAAGGTCGTCGATGAGGCGGCGCAGCACAGCGTTTGCCTCGGATGCGGCGTCGAGGTGATGGAGGTCGTCGAAGGTGAGCGCGACCGGGGTGGGGGCCCGGGACAGGACTGCCTCCGAGAGGACGAAGCACGCCTCGTCGATCGACGACACCGAGTCTGTCTGCGGCACGAGGGGCGCGTCCTCGCCGAGCGCTGCGAGCACCTTCGTGGCGAGGACCCAGGCCCGGTTGTCGTCGGGCCCACAGGCGACGATGACGTCGACGCCTTCGCTCGACGAGTCGGTGAGCTGTGACAACAGGATCGACTTGCCGAAGCCCGCTCCGGCTACGAGGAGGGTGACCCGATGATCCCACCGGCCGTCGAGCGCCCTGATCAGGCGGGGCCGCACGAGGGCCCGGCGCTGGCCGGCTGTGGTGGATCGAGGTGGGTGCGGTGCCATGTCGTGCCCGATTCAGGTGCTGGTCGGGGCCGACATGCCTGTGAACAAGCCGATCCGACCCCTCGCCGGCGGCGTCGACTCCGGTTGGTCCGCACCCCGGGAGTCGCTGCCGAATCGGGCGACGCTAACGCGTCCTTCATCGACCGGCGTGGGCGCGGGGCTCGAGGAGATCCGAGGCCTCCGGGAAGAACTTGACCGAACGGTCAAGGTTGGGGCTGAATTCTGCGATGACCGATGTGATCGAGGAACTGACCGACTGGCTCGAGACCAACTGGGATCCCGAGATCTCCGTGGCCGAGTGGTGGGACCGGCTCGGCAACGGGGGCTGGTCCGCGCCGTCGTGGCCGGTCGAGTGGTTCGGAAAGGGGCTGTCCCGTGAGGAGACGGTCCGGGTGCAGGAGAAGATCGCCAACTTCGGTGCGCTCGGTGCGCCGGGCGGGCTGGGGTTGATGCTCGCCGGTCCGACGATCGTGACCCACGGCTCCGACGACCAGCGCAAGCTCTACCTCCGCGACATCGTCACCGGGCAGAAGGGCTGGTGCCAGCTGTTCAGTGAGCCGGGCGCCGGTTCCGATCTCGCGGGGCTCACCTGTCGCGCCGATCAGGATGGCGATGAGTGGATCGTCAACGGTCAGAAGGTCTGGACCTCCGGCGGTCAGGCCGCCGACCTCGGCATGCTGATCGCCCGCACCGACTGGGACGTGCCGAAGCATCAGGGCATCTCGTACTTCGCCCTCGACATGCACCAGCCCGGCGTCGACGTGCGACCGCTGCGCGAGATGACCGGTCGAGCGTTGTTCAACGAGGTGTTCCTCACCGATGCGCGCACTCCGAACGACACGCTGCTCGGCGGTCTCAACAACGGCTGGGCCGTCGCCAACACGACGCTCGCCAACGAGCGGGCGAGCCTGGGTGCAGGTGGCGGCCACGCGGCCGCGTCCGCCGCGATCCCCGGCACCGTCGCCGGCCACCTCGAGCGTCGGGTCGGCGACTTCGCCCCGGCCGGCGGGGGCAAGCGAAAGGGCGGAGGCGGTGGTGGCGCCATCGGCATGATGGGCGGCGCCAGCAAGTTGCTGATCGAGCTGGCAAAGGGCAACGGCACGGTGCAGGACCCGACGGTGCGCCAGGACCTGATGCGGCTGCACACGATGGGCGAGATCGGCCGGTACACGAACCTCCGGGTGAAGGCCGCGAAGGAGGCCGGCGCCGAGCCGCCACCGGCGGTCGGCAACATCGCCAAGCTGTCGATGAGCAACATGATGCGGCTCCAGCGCGACCTCAGCCTGCGGATCGTCGGCGCGCAGGGCATGTGCCACGCCTACGACGACTCGAAGCGCGGTGAGCTGACCGACGCCGTGGGCAACCCGTTCCTGCCGATGATCACCGAGCTCGCGCTGTTCGCCCAGGCCCCGCCGATCTACGGCGGCACCGACCAGGTTCAGCGCAACATCATCGGCGAGCGCGTCCTCGGGCTTCCCAAGGAGCCCAACGCCGACCGCGTGACCGCGTTCAAGGACCTGCCCAAGAACGGCTGAGGACTGCCGACCGCTGCGCCAGCCGCAACGTTCGGCTGCCGGAACGACGGGGGTGAGCGACTACCAGCGGCCGAGCCCTGCCGCGAGGATGCGACGCGGGATGGCCTTGGACACCAGGTCCCGTGCGGTGTGGGGGACCGTGAGTGGCTCGGGGCTCGGGTCGGGTCGCGTCGGCGCGTCCGCGGCGCCCACCACGAGGTTGAGCCCGTTCTCCTCGCCGACGTAGGCGAACTCGAGGCGGTTGTCGTCTCGGAACTTCGTGATGCGAACGCCGCCGGTACCTCGCCCCTTGAGCGGGATCTCGGCCGCGTCGGTGACCTTCGCGCCGCGCTTGTCGGTCTGGGTCAACACGATGGCGTCGTCGCTGGTGACCGGGCCCACACCGACGACGGTCGAGCCGTCGGCCACCTTCATGCCGGCGACCCCGCCCGCGCCGCGGCCTTGCACCGGCACCGAGGTCGAGTCGAACCGCAACGCCTGCGCGTTCGATGTCACGGCGAGCACCTCGACCCCGTCGGGAGCGGGGAACGCCGCGACGAGATGATCGCCGGGCTTCAACTTGATGCACGGCTTGCCGTTGGCGGTGCCGGCGAGCTCGGCGACGGTGATCCGCTTGGCCACACCGGTCGCGGTCATCACCAGCAGCGGTGGTTGCTCGGCACTGGCTGCGGCGGCGCTCAGCAGGTCGTCACCGGTGACCGGCCGTGACTCGCCTGCGATCGCCAGGACCTCCTCGCCCTTCTGGGTGGTGAACACCTCCGACACCGCGACGCCCCGCGACCGGCCGGTCACCTCGGCCACCGACGCGGCCGACGCCACGAGGACGCGACCGAGTGAAGTGACCGCGACGATGCGGCTGTGCACGGTCGTCGGCGTGCGCGACTGCATCACGTCGTGGCGCCCGAAGCTGGATTGCTTCGGGCCCTCCGGTGGTTCCCTGCCGATGAGGCCGGACGCGGTGAGCGCGATGACACATGGGTCGTCGGACACGTCGGGGTCGTCGAGCATCGCCTCGAGCGACACGTCGTCGACGTCGTCGGGGCCGATCACCACGGTGCGGCGCGGCCGGCCGAACTGCTCGACCATCTCCTCGAGCTCCTTCAGCACCAATGTTCGGCGACGCGTCTCGGAGCCGAGGAGCTTGGTGTAGTCGTCGATGTTCGACCGCAACTCGGTGGCCTCGTCGGTGAGCTTCTGCTTCTCGAGCGCGGTGAGGCGGCGCAGCTGCATGTCGAGGATGTGGGTGGCCTGGATTTCGGACAGCCTCAGCTCGTTCATGAGCCGGTCGCGTGCCTGGGCCGGGTCGTCGCTCGATCGGATGATGGCCACGACCTGGTCGATCGCGTCCAGCGCCAGGAGCAGGCCCTCGACGATGTGGAGTCGATCGCGGGCCTTGCCGAGTCGGTACTCGGTGCGGCGGACGATCACGTCGAGGCGGTGCTCGACGTAGAGGTTGCACAGGTCGTAGAGCCCGATCGTCGTCGGCACGCCCTCGACGAGCACGACGTTGTTCACGCCGAAGGACTCCTCGAGTGGGGTGAGCCGGTAGAGCTCGGTGAGCAAGGCCTTGGCGTTGACCCCCGGCTTGCACTCGATGGTGATGTTGAGGCCGGTGCGGCGGTCAGACAGGTTCTTCACATCCGCGATCCCCACGAGCTTGGCGTCGGCGACGAGCTCCTGGATGCGGCCGATCACCCGCTCGGGACCGACGAGGTAGGGGAGCTCGGTGACGATGATGCGGTGGCGCTTGGTGCCCTTCACCACCTCGATCTCCGCCTTGGCGCGGATGCGGAACGACCCGCGGCCGGTGCGGTAGGCCTCGGCGAGGTTGTCGGTGATGATCGTTCCGCCTGACGGGAAGTCGGGTGCGGGCAGGACCTTCATCAGCTCGTCGACGGTGGGCTTGGGCCGCCGCTTGGTCATGACGAGCTTGATGGCCTCGTAGACCTCGACGAGGTTGTGGCACGGCATGTTGGTCGCCATGCCGACGGCGATGCCCGAGGTGCCGTTGACCAGCAGGTTGGGGAGGCGGGCCGGCAGGTAGAGGGGCTCCTCGCGCTCGCCGTCGAAGGTGGGCCGGAACTCGACGGTGTCCTCGTCGATCTCGGAGAGCATCGCCATCGCCGCGGGGCTGAGGCGGCACTCGGTGTAGCGGTAGGCGGCGGGCGGGTCGTCGAGGGATCCGAAGTTGCCGTGGGGGTCGACCAGAGGGACCATCCGGGAGAAGTCCTGGCCCATGCGCACCAGGGCGTCGTAGATCGCGCCGTCGCCGTGGGGGTGGTACTTGCCCATCGTGTCGCCGACGACGCCGGCGCACTTGCGGTGGGGACGGTCGGGACGCATGCCCATGCCGTTCATTGCGTGGAGGATGCGGCGCTGCACCGGCTTGAGGCCGTCGCGCACGTCGGGGATGGCGCGGGAGGTGATGACCGACAGCGAGTACGCGAGGAACGACTCGCTCAGCTCCTGGGTGACGGGGATGTCGACGATCTCGCGGGCGAAGTTGGGCGCGAACAGCTCGTCCTGGCGTGATGGCATGGCTCGAGCCTACGAGCGTCGGCTGACGGCCTCGGGCGATCGGACGGACGCCACGCGCCACGATTCGCGGGGGTGTCACCAGGTGTAGCAGATTGCTACACTCGTGTGATGGCCACGACATCGCCCACCCGTATCGACGACGAGCTCTACGGTTCCGCCAAGCTCGTCGGGCCGATGATGAGCCGGAGTGCCGCACAGCAGATCGCACATTGGGCGCGCATCGGTCGGGAGATCGAGTTCGCAGAGGGCGTGTCACAACACGACATCGCGGAGGTCCTCGCCGGTCGCCGTGAGTACGACGGATTGACCTCATACGAGCAGGCGGTGGTCAGGGCCGAATGGCGTGAGCAGATCCAGGCCCGACGAGAGGTGCTCGATCTCGCTCGTGACTTCGGTGAGGACAACCGCTCCTATGTCGAGCTCGACGACGACGGGCATGTGATCGAGCAGCCCCCGGCCCATCCGCCGTCGATCTGAGCCGGGGTGGCCGACCCTGTCCTTCAGTTGATCGTCGGTCCGAACGGGGCGGGCAAGACAACTTTCTTCGAACGGGTGATCGAGCCGGCGACTCACCTCGAGTTCATCAACGCCGACCGCATCGCCGCAGCCCGTTGGCCGGGCGAGGAACTGGAACACGCATACGACGCAGCTCGGCTCGCTGCGAGCGAGCGAGATTCGCGTATCCACGCCCGAACCTCATTCGCAGCCGAGACCGTCTTCAGTCATGAGTCCAAGCTGGAGCTCCTACGAACTGCCTCGAGCGCTGGGTACCGCGTCTCGTTGCATGTGGTGATGATCCCTGAGCTGCTCGCAGTCGCACGCGTCGTCAACCGAGTCGCGAACGGCGGGCACGACGTCCCCGAAGCGAAGGTGCGAGCGCGGTACGCACGCCTGTGGCGACTCGTGCGCGAGGCGATCGAGATGGTCGACGAGGCGTTCGTCTACGACAACTCCCGGGCCCGGACGCCGTATCGGCTCGTCGCGTCATTCGACCGTGGCCGGCCGACGATCGATCCCGATCGGCCGTCGTGGACCCCCTCGGAGATGCGCTGATTCTCGATCGGCACCTCACCCCAGGTCTCCTTCCGAGGCAGCCAGGCCCGGTTTCATCGAGAGCCCCTTCGTCTGAACCGCAGTCAACCGAGATGCGTGAGCTTCTCCGGGTTGAGCTGGGACCAGATCCGTCGCACCCGACCGTCCGGTGCGAGGTCGAACGACAACACGATGTCGGGCTTGCCGTCGAGGCCGAGCAACACCCCGGGTGAGCCGTTGACGCGAACGACCTCGAACGTCTGCTCGGCCGGCAATCGCTTGGCGAGGTTCACCATGAGTCGCGCCACGCGGTGCGGGCCCACGATCGGGCGTCGGCCGGCCCGACGGTTCGGTCCGGCGTCGTCGAGCTGCACCACGTCGGGGGAGAGCAGCTCCATGAGCCCGGGAATGTCGCCCTCGGCCATCGCCACCATCAACGCGCCGAGCACGCGCTGCTCGTCCTCGTCGCTGGCTCGCCGTAGCTCGACGCGGTCCTCGTCGAGCCGCCGTCGCGCGCGACTCGCCCGCTGGCGGACCGCGTCGGTCGTCGAGCCCACCGCCTCGGCCACCTCGTCGAAGGAGTAGCCGAACACGTCGTGCAGCAGGAACACCGCCCGGTCCTCGGGGCCGAGCTCGTCCATCAGCACGAGAAAGGCGAAGGTGAGCGAGTCGGACAGCTCCGCCGCGCGCTCGGGGTCAGCGGGCTGGGGATGGGCGAGGTCGGTCGCCACTGGTGGCACGCCGGTTGCTCCTTCGATGATCGGTTCGGGCAGGTAGGGCCCGACGTAGGTCTCCCGCCGGAGTTGCGCGGAGCGCAGACGGTCGATCGACAGGCGGGTCACGAGGCTCACGAGGAACGCCTCGGGGTTGCGGACGGTCGTCGGGTCGACCGACCGCCATTTCAGCCAGGCGTCCTGCAGCGCGTCCTCGGCGTCGGTGACGCTGCCGGTCATCCGGTACGCGATGCCGAACAACCTGCCGCGCAGCTCCTCGAAGGCCGAGTCCGCGTCCGCAGTGTGCGTGTCGGTCACACGCCGACCTCGCTCTTGCGTGCTGCCCGAACCGCGGCCTGACCGGCGGAGCGTCCGCTCGCCAGCGACGCCTCGCCCAGCATCCCGACCGGTCCGACCCAGTCGCCCGCGACCAGGACGCGCTCGACGTCGGGGACCGCCACCGACGGCCGACCGGCGAAGCCGCCCCCCGGGGTCGGCCGGCCCTGGGTGGCGACGCGCATCCGGCCGTACTGCTCCGCGACCACCTCGATGCGCCAGCCGGGCTGGGCCATGTCGAGCAGCGCCTCGAGCTCGGGACGCGGGTCGTGACCCGGGTCGCCGTACCACATGACGTGAACGACCTCGCCACCGTTCGGAGCCAACGCCGCGGTCGGAGTGTGGGCGGAGAGGTAGAGCGGCTGGTCGAGGCCCATCACGAAGCGGTGCCGGTCGTCGGGCAGCCGGCGCAGGCCGAGGTCGAGGCTCGCGACGTGGCACGGCCGTTCGGTCGCGGCCCATCGCGTCACCTCGGCGGACGTGTCGCCGAGCAGCGTCGCGGCGTGGGTCGGGCCTCCCGCGGCGAGCACCACTGCGCTTGCCATGAAGGTGCCGGTCGAGGTCGCCACCTCTATCTGTTCGCGGTCGACACGCACGTTCATCACTCGGGCGCCGGAGTGGATCGTCACGCCCGCGGCGACCGCGGCGTCGCGGAGACGGTCGACGATCTGTTGCCAACCGCCGTCGAGGTACAGCACGCCGTGCTCGAGCGCGCCCACCACCTGGGTGACCGCGGCCTCAGCCGCAAGATCGTCGAGGTCGCCGCAGTAGGTCCCGATCATCGCCGTGATCGACACCAGGGCACGGGCGTCGTCGGTGCGGAAGTTCTCGGCGATCCACTCCGACGCCGAGCGACCGACCAGGCCGGTATCGAGGAGCTTCGCGGGGTTGAGCATCTTCATGCCGAGCTCGGTCTTCGCTCGCATCCCGACGAGGCGCGTCCGCATCGCCTCGATGGGCGTGGCGGGGATGCGCTTGATCGCACCGTGGTAGAACCCCCATCCCTTCAACGGGGGGCGGTTGCCGCGTGGAGTGATGCCGAGCTCGTTCAAAACCTTGACGCCCACGCCGCCGTCGTAGAGGGCGTGGGCGCCCTCGTTGAACAGGAAGCCGGCCTGGTCCTTGGTGCGGCCGCGGCCGCCGAGCGTGCTGCGCGCCTCGAGCAGCACCACCGACGCGCCGTCGCGCGCTGCGTTGACCGCGGCGGTGAGACCTGCGAGACCGCCGCCGACCACGATCACGTCGAGCGGGATCGACGCCATTGTCGTTCCCGTGTCCATGTCCATTCCTCCTCGTAGGTTTCCACGACGAAGACGACACAGCCCGTCGAAACGTGACAGGCCGGTGAGAAAGGGCTGACAATGCCGTTCGTGGCGATCGGACCCGAGGAGATCAACCGGCCCGAGATCGTGGCTGAGGTGACAAAACGGCTGGAGGCCTACGAGACGGCGCTCGTGGCGAACGACGTCGAGCGGCTCGTCGACGCGTTCTGGGTGTCGCCGCTCGCCGTTCGCTACGGGATCGACGAGTGCCAGTACGGCCATGACGAGATCGCCGAGTACCGGCGCGCGTCGGTGACGGCGACACCGCCGCGTGCCGTGACCCGCACCGTGGTCACGACGTTCGGCGACGACTTCGCCACGGC
>DATEEV010000531.1:0-3750 GCA_035281005.1 Microthrixaceae bacterium
CATGCACGAGCCTTCGATCACCGCGATCGTCGGCACCGCGATCTCGTTGAGGTGATCGAGCATCTCGCGGAGCCGATGCGTGAACGTGAGGTCCTCGAGCTCCTTCAGGTCGGCCCCGGCGCAGAAGTGCCCGTCGGACCCCGTGAGCAGCACGCATCGGGCTCCCGCGGCGCGAACGGCCGTGACGGCGTCGTCGAGCGCCTCGACCGCCGTGAGATCGAGCGCGTTGCGCCGTTCCGGGCGACGGATGGTGATCGTCGCGATGACGCCGTCGACCGCCGTCTGGACTCCTGCCTCGACGCCGTCCGGGCTCACGATGCTCTACTCATGACTCGCGGATCTCCAGGACGAGGTCGCCCTCCTTGACCTGACCGTCGGGCTCCACGTGGATCGCGGTGATCGTGCCCGAGCACGGCGCGACGACCGGGATCTCCATCTTCATCGACTCGAGGATCACCAGCTCGTCGCCTTCCGCGATCGTCTGGCCGACCTCGGCGGGCACCTGCCACACGTTGGCCGTGATCTCGGCGCGAACTTCTGTCATCAGGACTCCCTCTCTCTCAGACCGGCAGGACGCCGTGCTTGCGCCAGGGTCGGAACACCTGCTTGGTGCGGCTGATCGCGAGCCCCTTCGCGATCGCGGCGCGGGTCTCGGCCGGGTCGATCACGTCGTCGACCTGAGCATGGCCGGCTGCGACGTAGGGATCGATGTTGGCGCGGATCATCTCGGCGAGCTCGATGCGCTTCGCGTCGCGCTCCTTGCCCTCGGGCACCGCCTCGAGCTCCTTGCGGAAGGCGATGTTGACCACGCCGTCGGGGCCCATCACGGCGATCTCGGCGGTGGGCCACGCGACCAGGTAGTCGCACTCGTACGAGAGGCCGTTCATCACGAAGTAGCCGGCCCCGTAGCTCTTGCGCATCACGACGGAGATCTTCGGCACGGTCGCCTCGGACGTGGCGTAGAGCATCTTCGCCCCGTGCCGGATGATCCCCTGCTGCTCGACGACGGTGCCCACCACGAAACCGGGGACGTCGTGCAGGTACACGAGGGGGATGCCGAACGCGTCGCAGAGCCAGATGAAGCGCGCCGCCTTGTCAGCCGCGTTCACGTCGAGCGCGCCGCCGAGCACCATCGGCTGGTTCGCGACGATCCCGACGGTGTCACCCCCGACGTGGGCGAGGCCGGTCACGAGGTTGCGGGCCCAACCAGGCTTCATCTCGAAGAAGTCGCCGTCGTCGACGATCTCGGAAATCACCTTCCGCACGTCGTAGGCGCGGCGCGGCGCCGTGGGCACGATCCCGTACAGGCCCTCACAACGCCGGTCGACCGGGTCGTCGGTCTCGCGGCGGGGGACGGGCGACGTGTTGTTGTCGGGGAAGAACGACAGGTAGCGCTTCACGACGTCGAGGCACTCGAGATCACCCTCGACCTCGAGATCGGCGACGCCCGAGATCTTCGTGTGCACCTCGGAGCCGCCCATCTCCTCCTCGGTGACGTCCTCACCGGTGGCGGCCTTCACGAGGTGCCGGCCGGCGAGAGCCATCGAGGAGATGCCCTTCACCATCGGGATGAAGTCGGCCAGAGCAGGGATGTACGCCGTGCCCGCCGCGCAGTGACCCAGCATCGCCGCGACCTGCGGGACGACGCCGGAGAGGTTGGCCTGCTCGCGGAACAGGGCACCCAACCCGGCGAAGGTCGAGCCGGTGCCGGAGCCGACCCGGGCCCCTGCCGAGTCGAGCAACCAGACCAGCGGGACGCGCTGGCGCAGCACGAGCTCGCGCAGGCGGGTGACCTTGTCCTCGTTGACCGCACCCATCGAGCCGGCCATCACGGTGAAGTCGTACGCGGCGATCGCGACCCGCCGACCGTCGACCTCGCCGATCCCGGTCACGCACCCGTCGGCGGCGAGGTAGCCCTTCTCGGCGAGCACCGGGTCCATCGAGTCCGCCAGCTGACCGAGCTCGACGAAGGTGCCGGCATCGACGAAGTGGTCGAGCCGCTCGCGCACGGTCGCCTTGCCGAGCTCGCGTTGGCGCTGGACCCGGTCCGGACCACCCATCGCCAGGGCCAGCTCCCGCCGTCGGCGGAGGTCGTCGACGAGCGGGGCCCACTGGTGGCGATCGTCTGCGGGTGTGTCGGGCATCGGGTCAGCCTCCCACGCGGCACTCGCGCGCCCCGGCGGCGAGCAGATCGACGAACGCAGGCTTCCCGCTGGCGGTCAGGTGCAGCTCGTCGGAGTCGAACCACGACGAGGCACCGCCGTGATGCGGCGCGGAGAGCGCGGCCCAGTCCGCTACCGACCAGTGGCGGAACGGTGGGTCGGCGGCCAGGCCCCGCGACGCCCCGTTGATCGTCCCGGCGATCCACGGCCAGCTCGGCAGCGGCCCCCCGATCACGGTGGGGACGGCCTCGCTCGCCGTCACCAGCACCACGCAGTCGACCCCGTGCCCACCGGCGACCGCGGCGAGGTCGATGAGACCCGCCGCCCACGCACGCAGCTGGGCCTCGCCGTACCAGGCGATCTCCACCGCGTCGTTCGACCCGAGCTCGATCACCACCGTGTCGGTGAGGCCCGGCAGCGACAGCGCGCCGCGCAGCTCGTCGACGAGGTCGGCCGTCTGCCTCCCACTCTGCCCGTCGACCACCGCGTGAGGCCCGAGCGCGGCGGTGAGCTGGTCCCGGACCGACAACGACAGGCTGTCGCCGACCACGACGACATCGGCGCGTTCGGGGCCGAGCAGCAGTGTGCATCGGCCGTCGGGGGTCGTGATCCGGGGCTCGGCTGACAGGGGTGCCCGCATCCCGACGATCGCGAGGCCGCGACGAGCGATGTAGGTGCCATCGGTCTCGAACACCGACGTGCCGGGCGGCGGAACGAGTCGCAGCTCCCAGCCCGACTCCGCCACGATCGTCGCCATCCCCCGACGCCGGGCCGCGTCGACCACGACCTCGGCCGGATCACCGACTCCGTCGACGTGCCAGTCGATCTCCCACACCGACGGCGCGGCACCGAGCCCTTCGTCCACGCAGCGTGCGGTCCTCGCCGGCGCGCGAGAGGCCGCCGAGGCCGCTCTCCCGCGAGCAGGGCCCCCGAGCGCCACGCCCCCGCCGATGGCGATGCTCGCGAGTGGGATGAGGGCGACGACGATGCAGAGTCTCGCTCGAATGCTCAGCGACCTCTCCATGTCGGCTGGCGCTTGTCGAGGAAGGCCGCGATGCCCTCGGCCGTGTCCTCGAACGAGGTGTTCACGGTCAACATCTGGTGCAGGAGGGCGAGCGCGTCCGGCGCCGCCTGGTCCCACACCCGGTAGAACCCGGTGCGACCGTGCGCCATCACCGACGGGCTCTTCGACGCCAAGGTGGCGGCGAGCTCGTCGACGGTCGCGCCGAGCTCGTCGGCCCGCACGACGCGGGTGACGAAGCCGAGCCGGTCGGCCTCGTCGGCATCGACCCGCCGGCCCGTCATCATCAGCTCGAGCGCCTTCTTCGGCGGCATCGAGCGGCACAGGGGCACGGTGATCATGTGGGGCCACAGCCCCCGGTCGATCTCGGGGGTGCCGAACACGGCGTCGTCGGCCGCGACGACCAGGTCACAGGCCAACGCCAGGCCGAACCCGCCGGCGAGGCAGTAGCCGCGCACCTGGGCGATCGTGGGTTTGCCCGCCGTCCACAGGTCCTGGAACAGCCCCGCGAGCTCGCCCCTCGACCCGTGGATCTCCGCATGGGACGCGTCCGCCGCCATGCCGCTC
>DATEEV010000532.1:0-3556 GCA_035281005.1 Microthrixaceae bacterium
AACGTGTTAGAAACGCTCGAATTCCTGCGAGCAAAGAGGTCGTGTGATGGGTGATGCGGTGATCGTTTCGACGGCGCGGACCGCGATCGGGTCGGCGTTCAAGGGGTCGCTCATCGACCAGGACCCCTATGACCTGGCCGCGAAGGCCGTCGGGGAGGCCGTCCGCCGCTCCGGCATCGACCCGGCGCTGATCGACGACCTCGTCCTCGCCGAATCGCGACAGGGCGGCGGCGACATCGCTCGCCATGCGGCGGTCGCTGCGGGCCTCGAGCATGTTCCCGGTTTGGCGAACAATCGCCACTGTGCTGCCGGGCTGGCCGCGGTGACCACCGCGGCAGGGTCGATCCGAGCCGGGATGGACAACGTGGTCATCGCCGGTGGTGTCGAGTCGGCCTCGACCTCGCCCCGGTTCAAGCGCCGGATCCTCGGCGCCGACGACTGGGACGACTGGTCGCCGCCGAGCCACCCGAGCACCCCCGACGCCCCGAACGAGGACATGACGATCACCGTCGGCTGGAACGCCGCGGTCGAGGCCAACGTGACCCGCGAGGAGATGGATGCCTGGGCCTTCCGCTCCCACCAGCGCGCCATCGCCGCGATCGATGCCGGTGCCTTCGTGGACGAGATCTTCCCGATCGAGGTGACCGGTCGTGACGGGGTGACCCGCACCTTCGAGGTCGACGAGCACCCACGCCGCAACTCCAGCCTCGAGAAGCTCGCCTCGCTCAAGCCGCTGCACCCCGAGATCGAGGGCTTCAGCATCACCGCCGGCAACGCGTCAGGTGTCAACGACGGCGCCGCCGCGATGGTCATCGCCGACTCCGCCGTGGCCGAGGCCGCCGGGCTCGAGCCGCTGGCGGTCGTGCGGGCGTGGGCCTCGGCGGGCGTGGCTCCGGCCCGGACCGGTCTCGCCCCGACCGTCGCCATCCCGAAGGCCCTCGAGCGCGCCGGGCTCGGCATCGGCGACATCGACCTGTGGGAGCTCAACGAGGCGTTCGCCTCGATGTGCGTCGGCACCACCCGGATCCTCGGCATCGACGAGGGCATCGTGAACGTGTCGGGCAGTGGTTGCAGCCTCGGCCATCCCATCGCGATGACCGGCGCCCGCATGCTGATCTCGCTCACGCACGAGCTGCGTCGACGTGGCGGCGGCACGGCCGTCGCCGCGATGTGCGCCGGTGGTGGCATGTCCACCGCCGTCGTGATCGACGTCCCCGAGCCCCGCTGAGCCGGCGCCCCCGGCTCAGTTCAGTCAGCGAGAGCTGGTGCCGAGGAGGCCCTGCTCGATGATGTGCGTCACCGCGTCCACCTCGTCGGTGGAGCGCTCGCGCGCGCCGAACGAGCTCAGGAGCGCCACCATCACCAGCGCCTCTGTGTCGATGTCACCGAAACCGCGCGGTTCGAGCCAGCCGGCCATCGCCCGTCGGCCCCAGTCGAGCGCCGGTGCGGAGTTGGCCCGCACTGTCGCGTCCGACAACGCGGCGTCGGCCCACACCCGGATCATCGCCGCCTCGTCGGCCTGCGTGACGCCGTAGCGACGCAGCCATCGCCGAAGCGCGGCACGCCCTGCCGCGTCGGGACCGAGGGGCGCCGGGGGAATCTCGGCGAGGACCCGCGACACGGTCCGCATCGCGCTGGTCGTGAGGATCCGCGCGAGCTGATCCTTGTTGTCGAAGTACCGGTAGAAGGCGCCGTGGGAGACCCCTGCCGCCTCGACGACGTCATCGACGCGGGTGCGGTGGTAGCCGCGCTCGACGAACACCTTGCGGCCGGCCTCCATCAGCGTGGTCAGCGTCTGATGGCCGGCGGTGGTCAGTTCCGACGGAGGGCCCCCACGCTCGAGGACGTCGCGGATCACGAAGTCGAAGCGCAACGTCGGAGGCGTGCGGACCGCGGCCGGATGCACGTTCACCTCAGCATCCAGGCCGAACAGGCTGCGGTGCATCACGTCGGTGAGCGCGTCGCCGACGCGGGCCTCGTCGTAGTGCCCCTCGACCGCAGAGCGCAGGATGCGGGCCATGTCGAGCGTGCGGGTGATGGCCTCACCCACCTGCATGATCACGGGGTCGACCTGGCGCGGTCGCAGATCGGTGGTCGCGACCTTCGAGCGGACCATCGCGACGGTCCGCGCACTCCACTGCGCGGATCCGGCCGCGACGACCTGGTCGGACTCGGCCGCGGCCGGGAACGCGTGGAAGACCGGTTCGTAGCGCTGGTAGATCTCGGAGCGACGCCCGACCCAGGCGCGCAGTGCCACCCATCCGGCCTCGTCGGCCGTCACCGGACCGAGGGCCTCGGTCGAGGCGTTGAGCTGTCGGGCGACCTGGCCGCTCAGGTGGTGGAAGACGTCTTCCTTGCCGGAGAAGTACTGGTAGAAGGACGCCCGCGAGCACCCTGCTCGCTTCGCGATGGGGTCGATGCTGCACTGGTGATAGCCCTGCTCGCCGAACACCTCCAGGGCGGCGTCGAGGATGCGCTGCTGGGTCCGTTGGCCGCGGGCGCCGACCTCGGGATTGTCGGAGAACGGTGCGCGTCGCAGGACCTCGGCGGGCGGATCGTTCTCGGGGCTCGCTCGGCGTGATGCCATCATCCGGACCTGGGCGACGTCGGGGCGAAGCTAGCGGGATGTCCGGTCGGGTTCGGCCATGGTCGCTGCCCTCGCTCTTCTAACAGGTGTGTCACGCAGTGTGTCATACTGGCGCGGTTCGACGCAGCGGAGCGAGGAGTGAAGTCGATGGAGTTGCGACCCGGTCAGCGGCTGTACAGCGCCGTGAGCGAGGCAGAGTTCGTCGTGGTGAAGGCTCCGTCGGAGTCGATCGAGATCCTCGCCGGCGGCGTGTCGATGCTCGCCGAGCCCGGTGGCGCCGATGCGGCTGCCGACGCCTCGGGAGAGCCGGCACAGCTCGGCAAGCGCTATGCGGACGACGAGCTCGGCCTCGAGCTGTTGTGCTCGAAGGGCGGCGCCGGTGAGCTCACCGCGGCCGGGCGACCGTTGGGCCTCAAGGGCGCCAAGCCCCTGCCATCCTCCGACTGAGCGTCGGTCCGAGAGCCTCTCCAGCAGGCTCTGCCGACTGCGTCGCGTTCGACACCCTGAGACAGACTGAGTCGAGATGAACCTGCTCCTGTTGCTCGAGATGGCCGCGTCGGGTGGCGCGGACGTCGCCGTCCAGGCCGACCACGACCAGTTGTCGGCCGACGAACTGTTGGGGGCCGCCTGGGGTGGCGCCGAGCTGACGGGTGACGCCACGGCGCTCGCCTACGTCGGCACCAACGGCCTCGCGTTCCCGATCGGCCTGTTCGCCGCCGCGGCCGCCGGAGTTCCCTTCGTGCCGCTCAACTACCGGCTCAGCGTCGAGCAGCTCCACGACCTGCTGGTCCCATTGGGTGATGTCCTGGTCGTCGCCGAGGGCAAGGCACTCGACGGGCTCGGTGAGCTCGGACATCGCGTCCTGGACGCCGAGGACTTCGTCGCGCGCTCCCGAGCCTCCGACGCGGAACCGGGCGTCGCCCCCGACGAGGGCGACGGTGTGGCCGTGCTCTTGCACACCAGCGGCAC
>DATEEV010000533.1:0-2238 GCA_035281005.1 Microthrixaceae bacterium
GGCGACGATTCAGGTTCGGGCTGAGGAACGAGCTGAGCAGGTAGTTGTGGCCGAGGTGGATCTCGATGGCGTCGAAGCCGGCCGCCTCGACGACACGGGCCGCGTCGCCGTACTGGGCGACGACCTCGTCGAGCTCGGCGACGGTCGCGGCCTTCACCACACCCATCGCGGGGCGCGCTCAGTCGCGTCGACGGGGCGAGGGTCTTGGTTCGGTTGGAGCGCGTGTTGGCCACGAGACCGGCGTGGCCGATCTGTGCGGAGGCCAGCGCGCCTTCGCCGTGCACCGCGTCGGTCAGCCGCCGCAGATCGGCGACGATCGCGTCGCTCATCACCATCGTGTGGCGCTGGACGCGACCGCCGGGACTCACCGCGCAGTAGGCGACGGTCGTCATCGCGGCGCCTCCCGCCGCGGCAGCGCGGTGGAATTCGACGAACTCGTCGCTCACCGCGCCGTTCGGCATCACCCCCTCGAACGTGGCCGCCTTGATGATGCGGTTGCGCAGGGTCAGCGGTCCGAGCGTCGCAGGCGCGAACGGGTCCGGCACAGTGGCGGTTTCGGTCATCTCATGCCTCCTGACATTACGTTACCATCGGTAGCGGAATGGTGAGCCCGGACGGTGAGGAGGGTCGATGAGCGAGCCGATAGACCGACTGGCGGGCCGACCCCGCGATCCCGAGCTCGACGCGCGTGTTGTCGCGGCGGTGCGGGCCCTGCTCGTCGAGTCGGGATGGGAGGGAACGACCATCCGGCAGGTCGCCGAGCGATCCGGTGTCAGTCGCCCCTCGATCGCCCGCCGGTGGCCGTCGAAAGCGCATCTGGTGTTCGAAGCGCTGCTCGGCAGCGAGCCCGAGCTCGAACGCTTCGATGACACCGACGCCCGCGGCTGGATCGACGAGGTGATCGACGGATCGTTCGAACTGTTCGACCGTCCAGAGATGCGCTCGGCCGTGCCGGGTCTCCTCGCCGCACTCCACGACCACGACGACCTCCGCGCCCATATCTGGGACGGGTTCACCGGCCCCGCCACCGCGCTCGTCGCCGACGACACCGACGCCGTCTCGGCGGCTCAAGCCGTGATCGTGATCGCCGCCGGCGCCGCGCTCTTCGCCGCGGCGATGGTTCCCGGGGATCGTCGCGCAAGGTCGATGATCCGCTCCGTGCTCCGGGAGACGCTCACGCCTGCGCTGGTCGACGTCGGCATCCGGTGATCGCCGTGCCCGATCGGTTTCCTGACTTCGCGGTCGCGTGCGGCGAGGAGGCATCCGACCCTCTGGTCGCCCACGAGGGCCGCAAGGTTCGGGTGGACGAGCTGGCCGTCAGCGGTCACCTCGACCACCAGGACGCCGACCTCGCGTCAGTCGCGGCGCTCATTGGTGCTCCGCCGACCCGGGCTCTGCAAGTGGAACGACCGAGGTGCTCGTCCTCGCTCTCGGCTACACGACACTCGCGTAACGGGTCCAGTCTCAACGGTCCGGTTAAGCGCGATGATCGCAGGACGAAGACGGGACGGTGTGGGTGACAGCTGACGACGAGCCGACAGAAGCAGAGGTGGAGGCGGGGCACGCGTTCTACACGCGCAGATCCTTGGCCGTGTACGACCTGATGATCCTCGGCTACTTCTCGCGCCTCGCCTGGCGCTGCCCGGCCGGTCGGATCGTCGCCCACTACGACCAGCACGTCACGGGCAACCATCTCGACATTGGCGTCGGGACCGGGTACTTCCTCGACCGTTGCCGCTATCCGACCTCGCAACCGCGGATCGCCCTGCTCGACGCGAGCACAGCGTGCCTGGATGCCGCCAGCCGGCGCATCGCCCGATACGGACCCACCGTGCACGAGGCGAGTGTGCTGGAGCCCTTCGACCTGGAGGGCGCACCGTTCGACTCCATCGGCATGAACTACCTGCTGCACTGCCTGCCTGGGACGATCCGCTCGAAGGAGGCCGCCTTCCGGAACGCCGGTGCAGTCGCCGCCCCTGGTGCGTCCGTCTTCGGCGCGACGCTGCTCCACGGTGGCGTCAAGCGGAACTGGTTCGCCCGGCAGGTCATGGCCCGCAACAACCGTGTCGGCATCTTCTCCAACCGCGACGACGACCTCGACGGCCTCCGAGCCATCCTCGACCGCCAACTGACCGAGGTCTCGATCGACGTCGTCGGCTGCGTCGCGGTGTTCGCCGGAAAGATTCGCCAGGACGCTTAAGCCGTCGTCACGCAATGAGAAGGGTCAGCTGCTGAACA
>DATEEV010000534.1:0-9116 GCA_035281005.1 Microthrixaceae bacterium
CGGGGAACCCCGACTCGATGGCCTCACCGGCGGCGAGTCGGGCCATCTCCTTGAGGTCCTGACCGGCCGAGAACGCCCGACCCTCGGCGGTGATCACGACGACCTTGACGCCGTCGTCGGCCCGGGCGTCGTCGAGCGCAGCGGCCGTCGCGAAGTAGAGGGGCGAGTCGAACGCGTTGAGCGCCTCGGGCCGGTCGAGGGTGATCAGTCGCACCTCATCGTGGTCGTCGATCCGGATCATGGTCGTCTCTTGTCCCCGTGCACGGGCCGGGACCGTAGCGCGGCCCCTGTCCTCACCCTGTTCTCACGCTCGATGAGCACAACGGAGCCATGCACGGCGACCCCGACCGCGCCGTGGCCGACCCGTGGCCGACCCCACTCGAAAATGCGTCACTGAGGAACACATGTGTTCCTCAGTGACGCATGATCGCGTTCGGGTGTGGTTCAGCCGTTCGGGATGATCGCGGTGGTGGGGAGCACTTCGACCGCCAGGCCGTCGATCTTGGCCGGATCGTTCCAGCGCGGGTACTTCGGCTGGGCCTGCTCGCGGTAGCGCGTCGTGGAGTGGACGGGGTCCGTGTCGAACTGCGGGATGACCTTCGTGCCGAACAGCTCGATGATCTCCTTGATCTCGTCGGGCTCGGCGCCTTCCGGCGGGAAGCCGAACACGACCTGATCACAGCCGACGGCCTCGTAGGCGGCGAGCTGCTCGGCGACCTCGTCGGGCGTGCCGCACAACATGTTGCCGCCGGCGATGACCTGGTCGAGGACATCCTCGTTCGGGATCGCGTAGGGAGGGCTCGGCCAGATCGGCGCGCCTTCCTTCTTCGGCATCGTGTCGTGGTACATCGACACCATCGTGTTGAGGTAGCCGCGGCCGGCGCTGAGCGCGATCTCGCGGGCCCGCTTGCGGTCCTCGAGGCAGATGACGGCGTTGGTCATCATGATGTTGTCGTTCTTGAACTGACCGAGCGGCTCGGTGCAGTTGGCGATCGCCTCCTTGTAGGCGTCGCAGCGGCCCTTCAGGTTGTGGATCGGCTCGAAGTTGAACGCGATCGCACCGAGGCCCAGCTCGCCGGCCCGACCGAACGACGGCGGGTTGCCACACGCCATCCAGATCGGGGGATGTCCCTTGCCGTAGGGCTTCGGGAGGATGTTGTGCGGGTACGGCACCTCGAAGTGGTCGCCGTGGAACTCGTAGTCCTCCTGCTCCCACATCCGCGGGATCTCCTTGATGACCTCTTCCCACTCGACCTTGGTGGAGTCCTTGTCGAGGATGTTGAACGAGGCGATCTCGTGGCTGCCGGCGCCGCGGCCCGTGCCCCATTCGAAGCGGTTTCCGGTGAGGTGGTCCATCATCGCGGCGCGCTCCGCGGCGCGGACCGGGTGGTTCACCCGGGGGGACAGGTTCATGATCGCGGTGCCCATGTGGATGCGCTCGGTGCGGGCGGCGACGTAGCCGATGATGACCTCGGGTGCCGACATGTGGCTGTACTCGGTGAGGGCGTGGTGCTCGCCGAACCAGAGGTACTTCCAGTTGTAGGCGTCCGCGTGGATCGCGTACTCGATCTCCCGCATGATCATCAGGTGCTCGGCCCCGGTGTTGTGAGCGCCTGGTCCAGGCAGGTAGCCGTTCATGAAGATGCCGAATTCCACGTGAGTGCTCCTTGCGGTGGCCGAGATACTTGCTTACCGGAAGGAAATGGTCGCGGCCCAGCGGGTATCTGTCAAGTCACCCGAGGCGTTTCGGATACCGTGCGAACGCACGGAAAGGGGAGCCGTGGGACTCCGACGATCGATCGTCCAGCTGGTGTCGGTGGCGGTGTTCGCCACGATCGGGGTGGTGCTGGCCAGCGGTGGGCCTGCGGCCGCGTGCTCATGTGTGGACCGAGCCGACGTGACCGCCGCACTCGCGGACGCGAAGGCCGTCTTCAGTGGTGAGGTGACGGCCGTGAGCGCTCCGCCCTCCGCTCAAGGTGCACTCTCGGCCGAGTTCGCGGTGCACCGGGTCTACAAGGGCGAGGTGGGTGAGACGATCTCGGTGCGTACCTCTGCGTCGGATGCGTCGTGCGGAGTGGGATTCAAGGCGCCGCTTCGCTTCGTCGTGTTCGCCGACGACGGCGATACCAGCGCACCTCCCGTGCGGACGGTGGGCGAAGAGAGTCCCGGCCTCTTCGCGTGGGCTTGCCAGGGTACGGGCGTGATTCCGTCGGACTGGTCGGTTCCCGCCGAGCTGGGGCCGGGATCGACACCACCGACGACCGAGGTGCCGTCCCTCGATGAGGCCGCCACTGCGTCGGCTGACGAGAACGGCCCCGGCCCGATCCTGCCGATCTGGCCGACGATCGCGATCGGGGTGCTCGTGGCGCTCTCCGCCGGTTGGGGCGTCCGCCGCTGGGAGCGGCGCCGCTCCACCTGACCCCGACCGTTGCTTGCCGGAAGGAACTGGTTCGGGCACGCTGAGCCCATGCCTCGTCGCGACGAACCCCCCTCGGCGGTCGATCCGTCGGTGCGTGCCGTCGAGTCGGCGATAGCGGACCTCTTCCGCATGGCCAACGATCCCCGCAACCGAGACGCCCGCCGGGAGCAGGCCGGCACCGACCTCTCGGCCACCGCCCTCGAGATGCTGCGCCGCGTCGACGATCGCGGCCCGATCACCGTCTCGAAGGCCGCCGAGCTCATGGGGCTCAGCCTGGCCTCGACGAGTCGGACCCTCGCCGAGCTCGAACGGCGAGGCCTGCTCGATCGCCGCGGCGACCCCGATGACGGCCGGGTCGCCCGGTACGAGTCGACCCAGGAGGGGCGCAACACCCGTGAGCGCTTCCAACGCGCCACCCAGGACGACATCGCACTGGTGCTCGACGCCTGGTCGCCCCGCGATCGGGAGCGGCTGGCCGTGCTCTTCGTGCGCCTCGTCGAGGAGATGAAACGCGGCGGGCCAGGCGCCTGGTAGCGCCCCGCCCGGCCCGTTTGAAGTAGGACTGTCGACCATGGCCGGCACCGTGCACCTCGCGATCGACGGACCGATCGCCACCATCACCAACGACAACCCCGAGAAGCACAACGCGTTCGACGACGAGATGGACGTTGCGCTCTTCGACATCCTCGGCGAGCTACGGGATCGCACCGACATCCGGGCGATCGTGTGGCGCGGCGAGGGCAAGTCGTTCTCGTCGGGCCGCGACGTCGGCTCGATCGGCACCAACAAGACCGAGCTCAGCCACCACGAGCTGATGCGTCGCGGTCACCGCGGCATCCAACAGCTCTGGGAGCTCGACGCACCGGTGATCGTCGCCTGCAAAGGCTGGTCGATGGGCGGGTCGTTCCAGCGGGCGCTGCTCTGCGACATCCGCATCGCTGCCGCAGGCGCGCGGTTCCGGCTGCCAGAGGTGACCCATGGCGTGATCCCCGACACCGGTGGGGTCGCGGTGCTCTACGAGATGTGTGGCCATGGGCTCGTCAGCGACATGGTGCTCACCGGTCGGGTGCTCTCGGCGGACGAAGCGCTGACCCACGGGATCGTCAGTCGGGTCGTGCCCGAGGACGAGCTCGACGACACCGCGCAGGAGATGGCGGCCCAGATCTCGAAGGCGCCGTTCGTGTCGGTGAAGCTCGCCCGACGCGTGCTGCAGCACCTGGCGCTGCCCCAGGTTCGGTCGTCGATGGACGACGAGATGATCTACCAGACGTTCGTGAGTCGCTCCGACGACATGGCCGAGCTGCGCGCGGCTCGCGCCGAGGACCGCGACCCGAACTACACCGGAAGCTGAGGGATCGAGATGGCAGAGAAGATCGGCCTGCCCGCGCCGCCGGCGGTGGGGGAGACGGCCCTGCAGCCCGGCACGTTCGATGGTGTCTGTGTGTTCGTGACCGGCGGCGGCACTGGCTTGGGCAAGGCGATCGCGTCGGAGTTCGCGCGACTCGGCGCGTCGCTCGTGATCGCGAGTCGCAAGGAGGAGCACCTCGACGCCGCACGCGCCGCGATGGCCGAGCTCGACGCCGACGCGATCGCGGTGACCTGCGACATCCGTGATCCCGACTCGATCGCGGCCGCGTTCGACGCGGCCGAGGAACGGTTCGCCCTGCCGGCGGTGCTGATCAACAACGCGGCCGCGAACTTCCCCGTGCCGGCGGAGGACATGTCGCCCAACGCCTGGCGCACGGTCGTCGACATCACGCTCAACGGCACCTTCTTCTGCTCCCGCGAGTTCGGCCGCCGTCACCTCGCGGCCGGCACGCCGGGGTCGATCGTGAACATCGGTGCGTCCTACGCCTGGACCGGCGGGCCCGGGTTCGTGCACTCCGCGGCCGCGAAGGCCGGCGTGAAGAACCTCACCGAGTCGCTGGCCGTGGAGTGGGGGCCCTACGGGATCCAGGTGAACGCGCTGGTGCCGGGCCTGTTCCCGCATGAGGACATGACGGCCGACATCCAGGGCAACCTGTCACGGACCCACGACAAGGACGCCACCCAGCCCGCGCTGCGAGTGGGGCAGCGCCAGGAGCTGGGTTGGGCCGCGACGTTCCTCGCCTCGCCGTATGCCCGGTTCATCTCCGGTCACACGCTCGTCGTCGACGGTGCCAACTGGCAGCGACGGTCGATGACGAACCCCGCCGTGGTGTCGATCCGTGACCAGATGGGCAAGGGCGACTTCGAGCTCTGAGGCTCGAAATCTCGTTGGCTCGCGGAGGCGTCGGCGTCAGCATGGGCTGATGCCCGACCACCACTTCGGCGCGGCCGTGGCCGCGCGGTACGACACGACCGAGCAGGCGCGGTTCGACCCGGAGGTGCTCGGGCCGACCGTCGATCTGCTGGCCGAGCTCGCCGCCGGCGGCGCGGCGTTCGAACTGGCGATCGGCATCGGGCGGGTCGCGCTGCCGCTGAAGGCGAGGGCGTGCCGGTGAGTGGCATCGACCTGTCGCCCGACATGGTGGCGCAGCTGCAGGCGAAGCCGGGCGGTGACGAGATCGCGGTCACGATCGGTCACATCGCGACGACGCGGCTCGAGCGCACGTTCCGGCTCGTGTACCTGGTGTTCAACACCATCAAACCTGACCACCCAGGATGCGCAGGTCGCGTGCTTCGAGACCGCCGCCGCGCACCTCCCACCACCATCAGTTGGTCGACGGTCGGGTGGAGACGGCGTCGGTCCCGTTCCGCTACGGCTGGCCGTCCGAGCTCGACCTGATGGCCCGGCTCGCGGGGATGGAGCGGCGCAACCGCTGGGCCGGGTGGCGTCGTGAGCCGTTCACCGGCGAGAGCACGTCACACGTGTCGGTCTGGCAGGTGCCGGCCTGATGGACGAGGGGGATCAGGGAATGTCGGGGGGAACCGCGGTCGCGGCCAGGCTCGGGTTGGGATCGCGCGGCCGGCGAGGCTCGCGAACGCCGGCCTGACCACCCCCGTCAGGTGGACTCGCCTGACCCGACCGACGGAGGCGACGGTTCAGGCGCAGCCGCGTCCACCACCGCACGGGTTTACCGTCCGAGCTCCGTATCCACGTCCCGTCATGTGGGAAGTAGTCCTTCATCTGTTCGATCGTCGCGCAATGCGATGGACCAGGGAATCCCTACGTCCTGACTCTGAGAACTGGCCCGACGCCTGCGCCGCGTCCGACCCTTCTGTGCTGCGCTATGGACCCGTACGCTGACACAACGGCAGCGTCCCAAGGCGGTGGAGGTGATCGCCGATGAGCCGGGACTTCACTCGTGACGATCAGCGACGGGCCGCTCTCGACTGGGCGGCGCGCTACGAGACGGCATGGCGCACCGCGGGTACCGACGGCCTCGGCGACCTGTTCGCCTACGAGGCGCTGTATCGGACTGCGCCCTACGAGACCCCGTACCGCGGCCTGCCGGCGATCGCGAAGATGTGGGAGGCGGGTCGTGACGGGCCCGACGAGGCCTTCACCTTCGAGGCCGCCGTCGTCGCGGTCGACTGGCCGACCGCGGTGCTCGAGACCGAGGTCACCTACACCGACCCGCCGGAGGGCTCGTTCCGCAACTTGTGGATCATCGCCTTCGACAACGACGGGCGGGCCCGGACCTTCGAGGAGTGGCCCTTCGCGCCGGGGCTCGACGGTTGGTTCGAGCCGGGCCCGGATCGCGTCGCCCTCCCTCGCCACGACCGCGCGGAGCTCGGTCTCGATGGGACGGGGCCCTCGCGCCGATCCCACCGCGCCGCGTTCGAACGCGCCCGGGAACGCCTCGGCCAAACCGGCGAGGCTGACGGCTGAGACCTCCCGTAGGTGTCTCGGACGGTAGGACGGATGCCGGCGGGCGTATATCGGCAGGGCTTCCCTTGCCACTCGAGCTCGATGCTGCTGAACTCGGGCTCGCCCACGAACACGTGTTCGATTACCATCGAGCCGTGCTTCAGCTCGATCTGCTCGCCGGCGCCGAGCTCGCGGTCGACACGACTGCGCCGAACCTCCGCCATCATCTCGACGCGTCGTCGTGGGTCGACACGGCCTCGGGCTGGCTGCGAGGCGCCGATTCGCTGTACTCCGAGCTGGTGGACCGGCTGCCGTGGCGTCAGTACCAGCGGCCGATGTGGGGACGGTTGGTCGACGAGCCTCGGCTGACCTGCGGCCTACCGCTCGATGATGGGTCGTTGCCGGCCGTCCTCGGGGAGATGTCGGCCGAGCTCTCGGCCCACTACGAGCGAACCCTCGATCACGGTTGGGCCAACTGGTACCGAGACGGCGACGACGCCGTCGCGTGGCACTCCGACCGCATCGCGCGTGACGTCGCGCAACCGATCGTCGGCATCGTGTCGCTCGGGGGCCCGCGTCGGTTCATGTTGCGACCGAAGGGCGGCGGTTCGTCGCGGCGTTTCGTCGTCCACACGGGCGACCTCCTGGTCATGGGCGGTGACACCCAGCACCGCTGGCAGCACTGCGTACCGCGCGAGCGCCACGGAGCACCGCGGATCTCGCTGATGTACCGACCAGCCGCCGACGAGGGCGCCACCACGCCGTTCGTCGTGCCGGGCCGTCAGCCGCTCGGGTAGCGGCGGGCCAGGTCGGCCAACACCGACAGGCAAGAAGACGCACATTCCCCGATGATCTCGGCCACCGGTCGGATCGAGTCGATGCGTCCCGCCACCTCGCCCGACAGCGCGATCCCCGCCTCGAGGTCGCCGCGGAAGTAGACGGCCTCGGGATCCCCGAACTGGGCGAAGGCGTTCACGGAGGTGTCGAACTCGAGTGCCGACGTCCGCTCGGTTCGCAAGGCGCGCAGGGCCGGCGAGGCGTGGCGGTTGAGGAACACGGTGTCGGTCTCGGCGGAGTCGACGATCGCCCGCTTCCAGTTGTCGTGAATCGGCGATTCGAGCGACGACACCATCCGAGTGCCCATCTGGATTCCCTCCGCGCCGAGCGCGAACGCGGCGGCCATCGTCGCGCCATCGACGAACCCGCCGGCCGCGATGATCGGCACGTCGACCTTCGACGCGACCAGCGGCAACAGGACCATCGTCGACGCGGGTTGCGGGCTCTTGAACCCGCCGCCTTCGCCGCCCTCGACCACCAGGCCGTCGACTCCGGCATCGACGGCCTTCAGGGCGGCGCGCAGGCTCGGCACGACGTGGAACACGGTGAGCCCGGCGTCCTTCAGCGCGGCCGTGTACTTGGTGGGACTGCCCGCCGAGGTCGTCACGAACTTCACGCCCTGGGCGGCCACGAACTCCACGATGTCGGGGTCCCGCACGAACGCCTGGGCGATGTTCACCCCGAAGGGTCGGTCGGTCAGCTCGCGCATCGTGCGGACCTCGTCGCGGAGCACGTCGAGCTCTCCGGACGACGTCTCGATGATCCCGAGCGCGCCCGCGTTCGACACCGCGCAGGCAAGCTGCGCCCGCGCGATCCACCCCATCGGCGCCTGCACGATCGGGATGTCCACGCCCAACATCTGTGTGACGCGGTTGTCGAACCGCGGGGTCGGGCTCACACCGGCCAGCCTTGGGCACGGGCAAGGTCCCGCACCGGCTTCCACAGCGAGTCGAGGAACGCCGGGGTGCAGTCCGTCGGCACGAAGGCCGGCATCTCCCAGTGTGGTGCGTCGAGGTTCGGTGCGCCGCCGAGATCCAACACGTCGGCCAGGTTGTTGGCCGCAGCGTCGCGAGGCGCGAGCGGCTCGAGGTCGAAGCCCCACTCGATCATCCGCAGCACCGACGCATGGTCGTACACGTCGTGTGCCACGTGGTTCCGGCGCGCGTGGGGCGACACGACGAGGCATGGAACGCGGAACCCGCGCAGCGCCATGTGCGGGCTCGCGTCGGGTGCCTCGACCGGCGCGACGTGATCGGCGAAGCCTCCCCATTCGTCGAAGTTCACGACCAGCACCGTGCGCTCCCACCCGGGGCCGGTCGTCACGGCCTCATAGATCCGGTGGAGGAACCGCTCGCCGGCTCGGATGTCGCTCGGCGGGTGGTAGTCGGTCGACGACCCGAGCTGCGGGATGATGAACCCGGGGTCGATGTAGGACACGTGCGGCAGGCGTCCGGCCGCGCAGTCGCCGAGGAACTGGTCCACCGTCCTCGACACCAGCAGGTGCCGCACGCCGAGCAAGGCGGCAAACGGTGCGTCGCTGAAGTAGTAGCGGCCTTGGAGGCCCGCGGCGGCGAGCCGGTCCCAGATGGTCGTCATGTTCGAGATGGTCAGCCAGTTCCCCCAACGGTCGCTCTGGCCGCAGTGCTGGAAGAACCGGTTGGGGAACGTCGGGCCCATCGTCGCCGCGAAATACTGGTCGCACACCGTCCACGCCGGTGCTGCGGTGCCCCAGAACGGCAGGTCCGCCTGTTCGTAGTAGCCGATCGGGAACGTGTCCGGGCTGTCGAGGAGGAACCCGTCGCACGCGCCCGCGGCGTACTGGCGCCGCCCGGCGGCGTAGCCGTGGTCGGGATCCGCGTACTGGCAGCTCGCGTAGGTCGTGAGGTGGTGCGCCTCGTGGAGCGCCCCTTCGTCGTCGGCGAACTGCCGCCCGGCGGGTCGACCCTCCGAGCCCGGCATCCATCCGAGGAAGTGGTCGAAGGACCGGTTCTCCATCATCACCACGACGATGTGGTCGATGCCCGCCTCGCCTGCCGGCCCGTGAGGCGTGATCGGATCCGGCGCCGG
>DATEEV010000535.1:0-2570 GCA_035281005.1 Microthrixaceae bacterium
CGACGCCTCCGCACCGCGTCCCACACGACCGCGGAGCTGGTGGAGCTGCGCGATCCCGAACCGGTCGGCATCGAGGATCACCATCACCGTCGCGTTGGGCACGTCGACGCCCACCTCGATCACCGTGGTGGCGACGAGCACGTCGAGGCGGCCATCGCGGAACTCGGTCATGACCACGTCCTTGTCGACCGACGTCATCCGACCGTGCAGGAGCCCGACCCTCATCCCCGCGAGCTCGCCAGCAGCCAGCCGCTCGTAGGTCTCCGTCGCCGAGGCGATCTCGAGCTTCTCGGACTCGTCGACCAGTGGGCACACGACATAGGCCTGCCGGCCGAGGTCGACCTCGGCGCGGACTCGATCCCACATCGCCTCCTCCTCCGCCTCGGAGCGGACCCAATGGGTGTTGATGGGCGTGCGCCCCGGGGGCAGCTCGTCGAGCACCGAGACATCGAGATCGCCATACACGGTCATCGCCGCGGTCCGAGGGATCGGTGTCGCCGTCATGACCAGCACGTCGGGCACCGAGCCGTCCGGGTTCGCCTTGCGCAGCACCGCGCGCTGCTCGACGCCGAACCGGTGCTGCTCGTCGATCACGACCACCCCGAGACGCGAGAAGTCGACGCCCTCCTGGATGAGCGAGTGGGTCCCGATGAGCAGCTCGACCGCACCCGAGGCCAGGCCCTCGAGGATCCGGCGCCGCTCCCCCGCGCTCGTGCGGTTCGTCAACAGCTCGACGGTCACCCCGCGCTCACCGAACAACGACGAGTCATCGACCAGGCGCAGCTCGTCGAGCAGGTCGCGCACACTGCGCGCGTGCTGGTCGGCGAGCACCTCGGTGGGAGCCATCAGCGCGCCCTGGTACCCACCGTCGATCCCACAGAGGATCGCCGCCACCGCGACCACCGTCTTGCCGGCGCCGACATCGCCCTGCAACAGCCGATGCATCGGGTGGTTCCCCTCGAGGTCGGTCCGGATCTCGTCGATCGTCCTGCGCTGCGCGGCCGTCAGCTCGTACGGCAAGCCCGCGAGGAACTGCTCGACGAGCCGCCCCGCACGGTGGGTGATGCCCACCTCGTCGCGCTCGAGCTCACGCTTGCGCCGGACGAGCGCGACCTGGATGCGCAACAGCTCGTCGAACACCAACCGCCGTCGCGCCTCGCTCACCTCGTTCATCGACGTCGGCTCGTGGATCTGGTGGAAGGCGGGGTCCCGCCCGATGAGGCCGAGCCTGGATCGGACGCCGTCCGGCACCGGGTCGGCCAACCCGCGCCGACGGGTTCGACGGAGGACCTGGGCGACGAGGTCGCCGATCTCCCACGTGCTCAGGCCCGCTCGCTCGGACTGGGGGTAGACCGGCAGGATCCGACCGGTCCGATCGCCCACGAGGTCGACGACCGGGTTCGTCATCTGGCGGCTGCCCCGGAAGTCCTCCAGCTTGCCGAACACGATCACCTCCTGGCCGACGCTCAACTGCTTGGCGCGCCACGGCTGGTTGAAGAAGGTGAGGCGCATCGACCCGCTGTCGTCGCCCACGTCGATGGTGACCATCGTGCGCCGGCCCCGGCCTTTCCCACCGATCGGGCGTTGCTCGACGCGGCGGACCCGGGCCAGCACCGTGGCCTCCTCGCCCACCGCGAGCTCTGCGATCCGGGCCTCGCGGGTGCGATCGAGGTAGCGGCGCGGGTAATGGGTGAGCAGATCGAGCGTCGACGTGAGCCCCATCGCCTCGAGCGCGTCCCCCCGCTTGGGGCCCACCCCGTTCAACGACGAGCTCGGCCGTCGGGCGAGCTCGGACAGTTCGATGGGCTCGGACGCGGCGATGGGCTCGGTCGCATCGGAGGCGCCGCCCGTCATGGCGGGCACGCTACCCGTGACGGCCCAGCCCGGTGGATGCCTGGTGCCGCCCGTATTGGGGCGGGGGGCGACGGACTGATACCGTGTCGGGCCGTTCACAGGGCCCCATTTCCCACTTCGATCGGGATGGCCCACGACCCTGCGAGACACCCAAAAGAGACAACATGGCCTCCGTCTGCGAGATCTGCAACAAGCGCCCCGGCTTCGGGATGGCAGTGAGCCACTCCCACCGCCGCACCAAGCGTCGCTGGAACCCGAACATCCAGCGCGTCCGTGCGGTGGTCGACGGCACGACCAAGCGTGTGAACGTATGCACCGGCTGCCTGAAGGCGGGCAAGGTCACCAAGCCGCCCGTGCGGCACCGCGTCGGCTGAATCCTCGTGGTCGAGGCTTCCTCCGTTCAGGCTCGGTCGCTGGCGCCCCTGCTTCACTGCGGAACCTCGACTGAACGGGCGATCGGATCCATCGCGAAGAACGATCGACCCCTACCTTGACTTTGTCGGGGTCGATCCTGCACCGTTAGCCTCTCCCAACCGCCCGGACGTCATGCCCCTGGGCCGGGATCGTCGAGGAGTGACCACGTTGCAAGGCGTCATCAAGTCCTATGACCCCGTGACCGGCGATGGCATCGTGGTGCGCGACACCGATCTCGCCGACATCGACCTGGCCGCCGGAGCGCTCGAGGGATCGCTCTTCCGCATGGTCCGCCAGGGCCA
>DATEEV010000536.1:0-10116 GCA_035281005.1 Microthrixaceae bacterium
GTCCAGGCCGAGGTCCGCGGCGAGCACCTCGTCGGTGTGCTCGTCGAGCCACGGCATCCGCGTCTCTGGCCCCTCAGCCACATCCGACAGCTTCACCGGGTTCCCCGGGATGAGGATCGGCTGGTCCACGCCGTCGGTGCGCGGCACCTCGACCAACATGTTCCGCGCCGCGACGTGGGGGTCGTGCACGACCTCCTCGTCGGTGAAGCACGGCCCCGCGGCCAGCCCCGCCGACGACAGCGCGGCGCACGCCTCGAGCCGCGTCGAGCCCGCGGCCCACCGCTCGATCGCCGGGCGGATCTCGTCCTCGAGGTGGTCGACCCAGCCCTGTCGCGCCGCGAGTCGCTCATCGGAGAGCCAGTCGGTCCGGTCGATCAGCTTCGCCAACGCCTCGAACTGGTGCTCGCGGACGATCTGCAGCACGAACCACCCGTCACCGGCGCGGAAGGTGGTGAGGATCAGCGGTCCCACGTCGCCGCCGCGTAGCCCCATCGACCAGAAGTTGGTCACGATGTCGGTCATCGAGATCAGCGAGTCGAACATCGCGATGTCGACGTACTGGCCGCGGCCGGTCGTGTCGCGGTGGCGCAGCGCGGCGAGCACACCGATCGTCGCGAACAGCGCGGCGCTGATGTCGCCGAGCGCCCCCACCGGGTTCGCGGTCGGCGGCTCGTCGCCCTTCGCCATGAAGTCGTAGATGCCCGACATCGCCTCGACGATCGATGCGAACGCCGGCCACGAGCCGTACGGCGACTCCACCGAGTTCCCGAACCCCGACACCGACACGTAGATCCCCGCCGGGTGCACCTTGGCGATGTCGTCGTAGCCGAGGCCGAGCTTCGAGATCGCCCCTGCCTTGAAGTTCTCGGCGATCACGTCGAACTGCGGTGCGAGGCGGAGCACCAGATCGCGGCCCTCGGGGTTCTTGAGGTCGACGCAGATGCTCTTCTTGTTGAGGTTGTTGCGCAGGAAGGTCGCGCCGACCGAGGAGCCGTCGGGCGCGGTCATCGCGGGAAGCGAACTTCGCCCCAGGTCTCCCCCCGCGGGCGACTCGACCTTCACCACCTCCGCGCCGAGCCGGGTCAGCAGTTGGGTGGCGTAGGGGAGGGCCTGCATCTGCTCGAGCGCCAGCACCCGCACGCCGTCGAGGGGCCTGCCGTGGCTGCTGGCGCCGGGGTTCGCGGTGTCGCCGAGTCGCATCAACCCATCATGGAGACGGGGCACCCGCGGTCGCCAACTGACGATCATCCGGCGCCGCCACGACGGGCTCGGGTCGCAGGCGCCGCAGGAGCTGGGCGTTGAGGGCGACGATCAGTCCCGGCCGGCCCGTCGGAACGCCACCGCGCCGGCGATGACGATCACCAGGGCCGCAAGGCCGATCGCGACGTAGACGAGCACCGGGCCCTCGTCGTCCTCGTCGTCCTCGCCTGCGACCTCGGCGTCGTCGACGGCGGTGGTGGTGGTGGTGGTCGTGACGGCCAATCCTGCGCCCATCCCGCCGGCACAGCCGTCGAGCTGGGGCGATGTCTCGGGCGCCTCGATGGCCTCGCGACCGGACCCACGCCCGAGGTCGTCGACGACCGTTCGGGCGGTGGCGGGGTCGTTGGTGAAGAAGCCATCGATCCCCGCACCGACGAGGGTCTGGATCTCGGCGGGGTCGTCGACGGTCCAGGTGTGGACCTCGCGCCCGAGGTCGTGGGCGCGCGCGATGGTCGCGCTCGATGTCGCCAGCACGTCCGCACTCGGGGCCTCGACGTCGGGGGTCGCGGTCGTGAGCGCGTCCTCGGTCGGCTCGGTGACGGTGAGCAGCGCACGAGGGAGCGACGGTGCGAGCGCGCCCACCGCAGCGAGGCTCTGCGCGTCGAAGCTCTGGACGATGACCGGCGACGTTCTCGGGTCCGGGCCGTCGTCAGGCACGAGGTCGAGCCGCTCGAGGAGGTCGACCAGCAGCGGTTCCATCCGGCCGCCGTACTCGGCGGGTGCCTTGGTCTCGAGGTAGAACTGCAGGGGCGGCTCCACCTGGCGATAGCACTCGAGCTGCTCCTCCAGCGTCACGACGCGGGCGCCCGCGAACGCCGGGCCGAACCATGAGCCGAAGTCCATCTGGCGGAGCTGGTCGAGCGTGTAGGCGTCGACCCGACCGGTGTGGGCGCCGCCGGTGGTGCGGTCGACGGTCGTGTCGTGGACGCACACGATCCGCTCATCGGAGGTGAGCTGCAGATCGCACTCGAGGATGTCGGCGCCCGCCCACACCGCTCGGTCGTACGCGTGGCCGGTGTGCTCGGGCGCGTCCTTGCTCGCTCCTCGATGTGCGACCACGAGGACGGGGGCCGAATCGGACGGCACGGTGGGCTGCGCCCCGGCCCCCGGCGCGGCGAGCGAGCTCGCCGCGATCACGCCGAGCACGACTGTTCGCAACACGCGTCCCCCGTCCATCCGGCCGACGACCCACGGCTCAGCCGGCGGCGCGGGCTCGCAGCGCGAGTTTGTCGACCTTACCCGCGGGGATGAGGGGCAGCTCGTCGATGATCTCGACCCGCCGGGGCACCTTGTAGTTGGCCATGTGCTCGCGCGACCAGGCGATGATCGCCTCGGGATCCGGTATCGCGCCCGGTCGCGGCACGACGAAGGCCATGCCGACCTCGCCCATGCGGTCGTCGGGGATCCCGACCACCGCCACGCCCCCGATCTCGGGATGCGCCAGCAGCAGGTTCTCGATCTCGGCCGGATACGCGTTGAACCCGCCCACGATGAACATGTCCTTCAGTCGGTCGGTGATGCGCAGGTATCCCCGCTCGTCCATCACGCCGATGTCGCCGGTGTGCAGCCACCCGTCCTCGTCGATCGCCTCGGCGGTCTGCTCGGGTGCCTCGAAGTAGCCGGCCATCACGTTGTAGCCCCGCACCACGACCTCACCGGGCTCCCCCCGGGGCACCTCCCGGCCGACGTCGTCGACGACGAGGACCTCCACGTCGGGAATGGCCCGGCCCGACGTGGTCGCGATCGTCTCCGGGTCGTCGTCGTGGCGGCACATCGTGGCCATGCCGGTCGCCTCGGTCAGCCCGTAGCCGGTGATGATCGTCTCGAACCCGAGCCGCTTGCGCATGTCGAGGATCATCTCGACCGGGATCGCCGCCGCACCCGTCACCGCCAACCGCAGCCCCGACATGTCGAACGAGTCGAGGTCGGGGTGGTTGAGGATGCTCTGGTAGATCGCCGGTGGCCCGGGCAGCATCGTCACGTTCTCCTCGACCGCCCGCTTCATCACCGCGGGCACGTCGAACACCGCGTGGGGGATGTTGGTGACACCCCGCATCAGGCAGGCGATGATCCCCGAGTTCAACCCGAAGCTGTGGAAGTACGGGTTGACGATCAGGTACCGGTCGCCTCGGCGCAGACCGACGACGTCGCACCACGAGTCGTACGCGCGACACACCGCGCCATGGTTGAGCATCACGCCCTTCGGCTTCCCGGTAGTTCCCGACGTGAACAGCATGTGGCACATGTCGTCGCCGGTGACCGCGTGGGCCCGGTCGGCGACATCGGAGTCGGCGATCGACTCGCCAGATCCGATCAGGTCGCCGAGCGTGATCGCGCGGGCCCTCGAGTCCTCGGACACTGACGGCGTGCCGCGCAGCGACACGATCGTGGTGAGCTCGGGCAGGTCGACCCGGTCGGCGTCGGGGCGGTCGACCAGCATCGAGACGTAGTTCGTGTCGAGGAAGTCGGTGACGGTCGCCAGCACCTTGGCTCGCGACGTCGACAGCACGTAGTCGGCCTCGGCCGCCTTGAAGCGGGTGTTGATGGGGACCACCACGCCGCCGATCAGGTGCGTCGCCAGCGCGACCACCACCCACTCCCAGCAGTTCGGCGCCCACATCGCCACCCGGTCGCCGTGCTCGACGCCCGCCGCGATCAGTCCTCGGGCCACCCGATGGATCTCCCCCTCGAGCTCGGCGTAGGTGAGCCGCACGTCGCCCTCGACGAGCGCCTCGAGCTCGGCATGGCTCGAGCACGCCTCGGCGATGAGCTCGGGGATCGTCGACCAGGGAGCGGGAGTGGTGTCGCTCGGCATCACCCGATCGTGATCGCCCGGCGGGCGATCCGCCAGTCCGCCCCGACCCGCACGAGGTCGTCGCGGTAGACGCCGATCATGCGCAGCACCGGGGTTGTGGTCGTGTCCCCGTAGAACTGCCAGGTGGACTCCGCCACGGCGTGGTCGCCGTCGAGCTGCACGGTCACCGTGCTCACCACGTGGCGGGTGTTCGACCCCGGGCCGACCGTCCTCTCGGCCCGCCGCTCTTCGCTGCCCGCTCGGATCTCGGTCTGGCCCTTCCTGGGGGCGCCGGGCATCAGCCACTCGGCGTCCTCGGTGAAGATCCCCACGTAGGCGTCGATGTCGGGCCCGTCCGCGAACCGTGCCGCGTTCGCCACCACCGTGCGCACGGCCAGCTCGTCCTCGGCGGCTCCCATGTCGGGAACATACTGGGCTGATCGGACCGGGAGGTCCCGTGCGAAGCGGATCGCCTGATCGGCCGCGTGGCTGGCGACCCGCACCGCGATCGACGAGTCGCGCCCCAGTCGGGCCATTCGGGGGATCGTCCACGGCCGTCGCGCCAACCCGCGTAGCGCGACGCCGAGGTCGGTCGTGCCGTCCTCGCGGACCATCGCTGCGGTGGAGTCGTCGACCCAGCCGTCCGACACCAGATCGCTGATCGCACGGAACGCGGTCCACGGCACGCCGTGCGCCGAGCACACCGCCGCCACACCCGCATTCTCCATGTCGACCGCGACCTGGCCCTCCACCCGATATCGGTCGAGGGTCGTGGGGTCGCTCAGGCCGTCGGTCGTCACCATCGATCCGACCGGTTTCAGCGCTCCGAGCGGTGCGGCGTCGAACTCTGCGCCGTCGCGGTCATCGACCACCCGCGCCGGCACGATCAGGTCGCCGATCCGCGACAGCGGGTCCAGTCCGCCGGCGATGCCGACGACCACCACGTGGTCCGGCTTCGCGTCCCGGATCAACCTCTCGCACACGGCGGCCGCAGGGGTGGGGCCCATCCCCGCCAGCGCGGCCACCACGGTCACGTCACCGACGCGCCCAGAGTGGGAGCCGCCCTCGGTGCTCGACCGCGACAGCCGCATCGCCTTCGCGACTCCTCGCAGCTCGAGGTCCATCGGGGCCAGCACCCCCACCCGTCTCACGAGCCCCAGTCTGGCCGGTCGAACGTGGCGTCCGCCGCCACGTTCGACCGCCAGAACGGGGAGGGTGGGGAGGATGTGAAATCTCAGGCGGCGATGGCGTCGAGGATGGCCATCTTGGCGGCGCGGCGGGCGGGGCGCAGTGCCGCGATCACACCGACGGCGATGCCGACCACCACGATCGTCACCAGCTGTGGAACCGGGAGCGCGAATGCCGAGTTCTCGGAGTCGCCGAACGCGGCCTGCACCAGGCCCCAGCCCAACACGATGCCGAGGCCGATGCCGCCGGCGGTGCCGAAGGTGGAGATGATCATCGCCTCCCATCGCACCATTCGCTTCACCTGGCGTCGGGTCGAACCGACCGACCGCAACAGGCCCAGCTCCCGGGTCCGCTCGTGCACCGACAGGGCCAGCGTGTTGGCGATGCCCATCACCGCGATGATGATCGCGAGCGCGAGCATCACCGTGATCAGCCCGAGCAGCTGATTCAGTTGAGCGGCGACCGAGTCCGAGTACTCCTGCTCGTCCTGCACCTCGGGGTTGCCCAGAGGAGCGGTGAGCGTCTCGACGTCGTGACGAGCTGCGTCGACCGAGCCCGACGCGGTGACGAACAGCAACGAGTCACCGCTCTGGGGATCGTGGGGCTGCCAGGTGTCGCGGGCGGTCGCCGAGCTGCCAGCGATGTCCTCGTGTTCGTAGATCGCGACGACCTCCAGCTCGGCCGCCGCCCCGTCGGGATACGTGGCCGTCACCGTGTCACCGATGACCCATCCGTGATCCTCTGACTCCTCCTGGGAGATCGCGATGTGGTCGCCGGTCACGTCGGCCATCGAGCCCTCGATGTCGCCCAGGTCGAACATGTCGGCGATCGCCGCCGGGTCGGTGACCGAGACGTCGAGCGAATTGTCGGTGGGGTCGTCGAGCACCAGCGTGCCGAAACCCAGCCCGACCGCGGCGTCGACCGAATCCAGGTTCTCCGCCTGGTCGACGATCGACGGTGGCATCACGGCGGTCCCGAAGCCGCCGGTGCTCACCACGAGGTCACCGCCGAACGATCGCTCGACCATCGTCTCGACCGATGCGGCCGCCGACGCGATGACCGTGCTGAACAACACCACGACCGACACGCCGACCATCAGCGCCGCGGCGGTCGAGGCGGTGCGCCGCGGGTTTCGCAGCGCGTTGCCCGTCGCCAGCTCGCCCGTCACGCCGCCGAGGCGGGAGAACGGAGAGCCGAGCACCTTCGAGATCGGCTTCGCGACGGCCGGGCCGAGCACGACCATTCCGATCAGCGTCACGAGCGCGCCGATCCCGGCATACCAGAGCTGGTTGTCGGGTCGGGCCAGCGCAGCGACCACGATGGCCGTGAGGCCGAGCAGTGTCAGCACCACTCCGCTGATCGTGCGACGGCGCGGCACGGTCGTGGGCTCGACCTCCGAGCTCCGCAACGCCTCGACCGGCGCGATGCGCGATGCCCGACGAGCCGGCACCACGGCGGCCAGCATCGTCACCACCACACCCACGATCAGGCCGATCACCACGGTGGACATCTCGAACGAGAGCCCTCCGGTGGGGAGACCGAATCCGAACGCGTCGAACATCGCCTTCAATGCGGTGGCGAACCCCAGCCCCACGAACAGGCCGAGCACCGACGCGGTCAGCCCGATCGCGAACGCCTCGGCCAGCGTGGCGGTCAACACCTGCCGGCGAGTCGCTCCGATCGCCCGCAACAGCGCGGCTTCGCGGCTGCGTTGCGCAACGACGATCGAGAACGTGTTGTAGATGCTGAACGTGCCGACCAGCAGGGCGATCGCCGCGAACACCACGAGGAAGTTCGTGAGGAAGCCGAGGAAGTCGGCGTTGAGCGAGTCGAGGTTCTCCGCGGCCAGCGCCTCGCCGGTGATGACCTCTGTCTCGCTCCCGGTCGTGCCATCGCCCACCGCCGCCGTGATCCGCTCCGCGAGATCGGCCTGGCTCACGCCCTCGTCGGCCGCGACGAGGACCTCCGAGACACTCCCGTCGCCGCCGGCCAGGTGCTTCGCCGCGCCTTCGTCGGTGAAGCCGACGTAGGTCACCGATCCGAAGCTGTCCTCACTGCCGAACGTGGCGATGCCGGTGATCGTGACCGTGATCGGGTCGGGGACGAGCACCGTCGTGGTGTCGCCGACGGAAAGATCGCCGTCGGTGGCGCTCCGCTGGTCGATCACGACCTCCTCGGTCGATCCGGGGGCGCGGCCCTCGGCGAGCGTGTACGGGTTCAGGTCCTCGTCGTCGATCCAGTTGCCGCCGAGCGTCGGGGGCCCCTCGCCGCCGAGCCGCTCACCATCGGCGTCGAGGATCTGGGCGATTCCACCGATCTGGCCGTGCGCGACGCGGACCCCGTCGACCGCGGCGACCTCATCGATGACCGACGCGTCGAGCGTCTGGCCGAACCCGTCCTCGTTGTCATCGCCGGACGAGCCCTCGAGCGGTGCCGGCCGCACGACGACGTCGGTGCCGGCGAGTGCGTCGTCGAAGAGGGTGGTGAAGTTGGAGCGCAGCGTGTCGCCGAGCACGAGGGTGCCGCTCAGGAACGACACGCCCAACAGCACGGCGAGAAATGTGCCCAGCAGCCGGCGCTTGTGGGCCCACAGGTTCTGGAAGGCGAGCTTGGTCATGGTGAGCTCCTCAGTCCCCGAGGCCGCGCATCACGTCGAGCACTCGCTCGGGCGTCGGGTCGTCGAGCCCGTCCACCACCCTGCCGTCACGGAGGAACACCACAGTGTGGGCGTGCGACGCAGCGAGTGGGTCGTGGGTGACCATCACGATGCTCTGGCCGAGCTCGTCGACGCTGGATCGCATGAAACCGAGCACCGCGGCGCCCGAACGCGAGTCGAGATTGCCGGTGGGCTCATCCGCGAACACCACCTCGGGTTGAGTCACGAGCGCCCGAGCGACCGCGACTCGCTGCTGCTGGCCGCCGGAGAGCTCGGAGGGACGATGCGTGAGGCGGTCGCCGAGCCCGACGGTCGAGATGACCGTGTCGAACCAGTCGGCGTCGGGGGCGCGGCCACCGAGGCGCAGCGGCAACACGATGTTGTCGCGGGCCGACAGGGTCGGCACCAGGTTGAAGGCCTGGAACACGAACCCGACCTGCTCGCGGCGCAGGAGGGTCAGGGCCTTGTCGGACAGCGAGCCGAGCTCGACGTCGCCGATGTACGCGGCGCCGGAGGTCAGGGTGTCGAGGCCGGCGACGCAGTGCATGAGCGTCGACTTGCCCGAGCCCGACGGTCCCATGATCGCGGTGAAGCGGTGCCGGCCGAACCCGATCGTCACGTCGTCGAGGGCTCGTACCTCGGTCTCGTCGTGACCGTAGACCTTCGTCGCCGAGATCGTGTGGGCGACGACACCGTGGGATGCGTCGGCGGGGGACGGTGGGGGGGTGAGGGTGGTCGTGAGTTCCGACATGGCCACCACTCTGACGTCCGCCGCCGCCCGCGTCGTCGGCTTTGCGACGGATTCCCGCCTACGTCGCTGGTCGTAGTTGCCCGTTCCGCGCCCCCGATGTGACCTCAGGGTCGGCTCAGGGTTCGACGACCCCGGTCTCGAACGCGATGACGACGAGCTGGGCACGATCGCGGGCGTCGAGCTTGGCCAGGAGCCGGCCCACGTGGGTCCGGGCCGTGGCCGGAGAGATGAAGAGCTGCTCGGCGATCTCAGTGTTCGACAGCCCCCGGCCGACCAGTGCCAGCACCTCGCGCTCGCGGGCCGTGAGGGCCCGGAGGCGCGCCTCGTCGACGGCTCGCGTCGCCGGTGGCGTGACCGGGGCCTCGGCGCCGGCGAGGCGATCGATGACGGCGCGGGTCACCGCAGGGTCGATCAACGCCCGCCCCGCGGCCACCTCCCTGATCGCGCGGAGCAGCTGGTCGGGGTCGCTGTCTTTCAACAGGAACCCCGAGGCACCGACGCGCAGCGCCTTCTCGACGTACTCGTCGAGCCCGAACGTCGTCAGCACCACCACCCGGGTCGTCTCGAGCGCGGGATCGGCCACGATGGCCTCGGTCGCGGACAACCCGTCGAGCTCGGGCATCCGGACGTCGACCAGCATGACGTCGGGATGCTCGTCCCGTGCGAGTGTCAGCGCCTCACGCCCGGTCGTGCCCTCGCCGACCACGACCATGTCGGGCTCGTGGTCGACCAGGAGCCGGATCCCCGTGCGGATCAGCGACTGGTCGTCGACGATCGCCACTCGTATCGGCACACCGTTCATGAGGCTGGGCTCACGAGCTCGCGCCGTTGGTCACCGCCACCGGCAGAACGGCGCGGACCTCGAAGCCGCCACCGTCGGCCGGGCCGGCGTCGAGATGGCCGCCGATCGAGGCGACGCGCTCGCGCATGCCGGTCAGGCCGTTGCCCGGTGCCACCTCACCCTGGGGGCCGACCCCGCGGTCGCGGACGACGACCAGCACACCGTCGGGCACCCGCTCCACGCGCAGCTCGGCCTGACGCACACCCGAGTGTCGCAACACGTTCGTGAGCGCCTCCTGCACGATCCGGTAGGCGGTGGCGGCCACGACCGGCTGCACCGCGTCGAGGTCGGCGTCGAGGTGGGTGTCGACCTCCAGGCCGAGCTCGTTCACCCCGGCGAGCAGCGAGCCCACGTCCGGCGTGATCGCGTCGGCGGCGTCGGGTCCCCTCAGATCGCCCAGGGCGACGCGGATCTCTGCGAGGGAACGGTTCGACACGGCACGGATGTCGCCCAGCACGGACTTGGCCGTCTCGGGCTCGTCGTCGAAGACGCGGAGGCCGGCCGAGGCGAGCACGCTGATGCTGGCGAGGGAGTGACCGACGATGTCGTGGATGTCGCGGGCGATCCGGAGTCGCTCCTCGGCGACCTGACGCCGCGCCTCGGCGTGCTGGTTCTCCTCGAGCACC
>DATEEV010000537.1:0-9027 GCA_035281005.1 Microthrixaceae bacterium
GACATGATCATCGCCACCGACGACGGCCTCGTCACCGAGGTCGACGGGCGCATCATCACCGTCGAGTACAAGAAGCAGGGCCGGGTCAGCTACCGCCTGCACAAGTTCGAGCGCTCCAACCAGGACACCTCGATCAACCAGCGGGTCCGCGTGACCGAGGGTCAGAAGGTCCTGAAGGGCGACATCCTGGCGGAGGGCCCCTCTACCGACAACGGCGAGCTCGCGCTCGGCAAGAACCTGCTCGTCGCGTTCATGCCGTGGGAGGGCTACAACTTCGAGGACGCCATCATCCTCTCCGAGCGACTGGTGAAGGACGACGTGCTCACGTCGATCCACATCCACGAGCACGAGGTCGACGCCCGCGACACCAAGCTCGGCCCCGAGGAGATCACCAGGGACATCCCGAACCTCAGCGAGGAGATCCTCGCCGACCTCGACGAGCGCGGCATCATCCGCGTCGGCGCCGAGGTCGGGCCCGGCGACGTGCTCGTCGGCAAGGTCACCCCGAAGGGCGAGACCGAGCTCACCCCCGAGGAACGCCTGCTGCGCGCCATCTTCGGTGAGAAGGCCCGCGAGGTGCGTGACACCTCGCTCAAGGTGCCCCACGGTGAGAACGGCAAGGTCATCGACGTCAAGGTCTTCAGCCGCGATGAGAGCCACGAGCTCGCCCCGGGCGTCAACCAGCTCGTGCGGGTCTACGTCGCCCAGAAGCGCAAGATCTCGGTCGGCGACAAGCTCGCCGGTCGTCACGGCAACAAGGGCGTCATCTCCAAGATCCTCCCGGTCGAGGACATGCCCTACCTGTCCGACGGCACGTCGGTCGACATCATCTTGAACCCGCTCGGCGTCCCCTCCCGCATGAACGTGGGCCAGGTCCTCGAGACCCACCTCGGTTACGCCGCCCGGTGGGGCTGGCAGGCACCCGACGGTGACTTCGTTGGCGAGGAACCGCTCCGCGGCACCGAGGCCAAGACCCGCCCGACCACCCGCGCCTCGACGCTCGTCGCGACCCCGGTGTTCGACGGGGCCAAGTGGGACGAGGTCGAGCTGGCCGGCAAGCACCCGACCATCCAGACCATCTTCGAGAACCTCCGCCCCGAGTCGGTTGACGGCGTTCGGCTCATCGGCAACGACGGCAAGGCCCAGCTCTACAACGGCCGTACTGGCGAGGCCTACGACAACCCGGTGACCGTCGGCTACGCGTACATCTTGAAGCTGGCCCACCTGGTCGACGACAAGATCCATGCCCGCTCCACCGGCCCGTACTCGATGATCACCCAGCAGCCGCTGGGCGGTAAGGCGCAGTTCGGTGGCCAGCGCTTCGGTGAGATGGAGGTGTGGGCACTCGAGGCGTACGGCGCCGCCTACTGCCTCCAGGAGCTGCTCACGATCAAGTCCGACGACACCCTCGGCCGCGTCAAGGTGTACGAGGCGATCGTGAAGGGCGAGAACATCCCCGAGCCGGGCATCCCCGAGAGCTTCAAGGTGCTCATCAAGGAGATGCAGGCGCTGTGCCTCAACGTCGAGGTGCTCTCCGACCTGGGGCAGAAGATCGAGATGCGTGAGCTGGACGAGGATTCGTTCCGCGTCGCCGAGGAGCTCGGCATCGATCTCTCCAGACCAGAACGTGGCAGTGACGAGGACGACGCCCGGCGGCAGGCCGAGCGGGCGGAAAGAGGCTGACCCTGATGCTCGACGTCAATACCTTCTCCCAGCTGAAGATCGGGCTCGCCACCGCCGAGTCGATCCGCATGTGGTCGAACGGCGAGGTGAAGAAGCCCGAGACCATCAACTACCGCACGCTCAAGCCCGAGAAGGACGGCTTGTTCTGCGAGAAGATCTTCGGTCCCACCAAGGACTGGGAGTGCTACTGCGGCAAGTACAAGCGAGTGCGCTTCCGGGGCATCATCTGCGAGCGCTGCGGCGTCGAGGTGACCCGCTCGAAGGTCCGCCGTGAGCGCATGGGCCACATCGAGCTCGCCGCGCCCGCGGTGCACATCTGGTACCTGCGCGGCACCCGTTCGTGGCTGGCCTACCTCCTCATGGGCACCACGCCCAAGGAGGAGCTGAAGGCCAAGCAGCTCGAGAAGGTCATCTACTTCGCGGCGAACCTGGTCACCTGGGTCGACGAGGAGCGGCGTCACGCCGACCTGTCGAGCCTCGAGGCCGAGATGCTCGCCGAGCGCGACGCCATCGACTCCGATCGCGAGAAGGACCTGGCCCGTCGCCACGAGGAGCTCGAGGAGGAGATCGCCGGGCTCGAGAAGGAAGGCGCCAAGGAGGCAGACCTCAACGCGCGCCGCAAGGCCGCCGAGAAGGACCTCACCGCCATCCGCGAGCAGTACGAGGCCGAGCTCGACCTGCTGTCGCGGGTCTGGGACGAGTTCCGTGACCTGTTCGCCCGCCAGATCCTCGAGGACGAGATGCTGTGGCGCGAGCTGAAGGACCGCTACGGCGAGTACTTCGAGGGCGGCATGGGCGCGGATGCGATCAAGCAGCTCATCGATCGGATCGACTTCGACGAGGAGGAGATCAAGCTCCGCGGCATGATCGATCCCCCCGACGGCGGAAAGCCCCTGTCGGCGCAGCGCAAGCAGAAGGCGATCAAGCGGCTCAAGATCGTCGCTGCCTTCAACCGGCGCGACCAGAACGCCAATCGGATCAACGATCCCAAGGCGATGATCCTCGACGTCGTGCCGGTGATCCCGCCCGAGCTGCGCCCGATGGTCCAGCTCGACGGTGGCCGCTTCGCCACCTCCGACCTCAACGACCTGTACCGGCGGGTCATCAACCGGAACAACCGCCTCAAGCGCCTCCTCGACCTCGGTGCGCCCGAGATCATCGTGAACAACGAGAAGCGCATGCTGCAGGAGGCCGTCGACGCGCTGTTCGACAACGGTCGCCGCGGCCGGCCGGTGACCGGGCCGGGCAACCGTCCGCTCAAGTCGCTGTCCGACATGTTGAAGGGCAAGCAAGGCCGGTTCCGCCAGAACCTGCTCGGCAAGCGCGTCGACTACTCGGGCCGCTCGGTCATCGTGGTCGGGCCGACGCTCAAGCTGCACCAGTGTGGTCTGCCCAAGCTGATGGCACTCGAGCTGTTCAAGCCGTTCGTCATGAAGACCCTCGTCGATCGTGAGCTGGCCCCGAACATCAAGTCGGCCAAGCGCATGGTCGAGCGTCGCCGGCCCCAGGTCTGGGACGTGCTCGAGGACGTCATCAAGGAACACCCGGTCATGCTGAACCGGGCGCCCACGCTGCACCGCCTCGGGATCCAGGCCTTCGAGCCCGTGCTGGTCGAGGGCAAGGCCATCCAGGTCCACCCGCTCGTGTGCACCGCGTTCAACGCGGACTTCGACGGTGACCAGATGGCGGTGCACCTGCCCCTGTCGGCCGAGGCCCAGGCCGAGGCCCGCGTGCTGATGCTGTCGTCGAACAACATGCTGTCGCCCGCGCACGGTCGCCCGCTGGTCACGCCCACCCAGGACATGATCATCGGCGCCAACTACCTCACCGAAGAGGTCGACGGTGGCAAGGGCGAGGGCCGGCACTTCCGCACGATGGAGCAGGTCGAGCGGGCCTACGAGTCCGGCAGCCTCGACCTCCACGCGAAGATCGTCGTGCGACGCGACGACCTGATCGACACGCCCGCCAACGGCACCGCCGCCACCTACAAGACGACGACCGCGGGCCGGCTGTTCTTCAACGCCGCGTTGCCCGAGGGCTTCGAGTACCAGAACAAGGCCATCAAGAAGCGCGACATGACCGACCTGGTCGACACATTGGCGGCCGACTACGAGAAGGCCGTCGCGGCTCACTCGCTCGACGCCATCAAGTCGCTCTGCTTCGGCTTCGCCATGCGCTCGGGCCTCACCATCTCGATCGACGACGTGAAGACGCCGATCGAGAAGCGCGAGATCCTCGACCGCCACGAGGAAGAGGCCGACAAGGTCGAGAAGCAGTTCCGCCGCGGCATCATCACCGACGGCGAGCGGATCCAGAAAGAGGTCGAGATCTGGACCACCGCCACCTCCGAGGTGACGAGGGCGATGGAGGAACGGCTGCTCGCCCAGCAGTTCAATCCCATCAATCTGATGGTGGGCTCGGGTGCCCGAGGCAACATGATGCAGGTCCGCCAGATCGCGGGCATGCGAGGCCTGGTGGCGAACCCCCGTGGCGACATGATCCCCCGGCCGATCAAGTCCAACTTCCGTGAGGGCCTCGACGTGCTCGAGTACTTCATCGCGACGCCGGGCGCTCGGAAGGGTCTGGTCGACACCGCGCTGCGAACCGCCGACTCTGGCTACCTGACCCGTCGCCTCGTCGATGTGGCCCAGGAGCTCATCATCAACTCGAACGACCCGTTCGAGGGCGGTGGACCGGTCCGTGGCATCTGGATCGAGGACGTCAAGGCCGACGAGTCGAACCGTCGCTACTACATGGAGACCAAGCTCTACAGCCGCACGCTGGCCGACGACGTGAAGTTGTCGGACGGCACCGAGCTCAAGGCCGGCACGATCGTCGCCGACGCCGAGCTCGAGTTGCTCCGCGACGACCCGGGGGTCACCCGGGTGCGGGTGCTCTCGCCGCTCACCGACGAGAGTGAGCTCGGCATCTCGGCGGCGTCCTACGGCTTGTCGCTCGCGACCGGTGAGATCATCGAGGAAGGCGAGGCGGTCGGTGTGATCGCGGCGCAGTCCATCGGGGAGCCCGGCACGCAGCTGACCATGCGGACGTTCCACACCGGCGGCATCGCCGGTGCCGCTGGTGACATCACCGGCGGTCTGCCCCGCGTCGTCGAGCTGTTCGAGGCTCGTAGCCCCCGCAACAAGGCGACCCTGGCCCGCACGTCGGGCGTGGTGCGCATCGGCGAGGACGACGGCAAGGGCCGAGTGGTCACCGTCGTCGGCGACGATGGCACCGAGGACGTCTACGTCATCGACCGCGAGCGTCGCCTCGAGGTCGCGGAGGGCCAGGAGGTCACCGCCGGTGACGCGCTCGTCGAGGGTCCCCGTGACCCCAAGGAGCTGATGGAGATCAAGGGCGTTCGCGCCACCCAGCAGTACCTCGTCGACCAGGTGCAGCGGGTGTACCGCGACCAGGGCGTGTCGATCCACGACAAGCACATCGAGCTGATCGTGCGGCAGATGACCCGCCGGGTCGGCGTTCAGGAGCCGGGCGACTCCGAGTTCCTGCCCGGTGAGCGGGTCGACGCCCGGGTCTTCGCCGACGCCAACCGGATCATGGTCCAGGACGGCGGCAAGCCCGCCGAGGGCCGTCCCGAGCTCATGGGCATCACCAAGGCCTCCCTCGCGACCGACTCGTGGCTCTCCGCCGCGTCCTTCCAGGAGACCACCAGGGTGCTCACCGAGGCCGCGATCGAGGGCAAGAGCGACTCGCTGCTCGGTCTCAAGGAGAACATCATCATCGGCAAGCTGATCCCGGCCGGCACCGGCATGCACAGCTATCGGCAGTTCGAGATCACCGCTCCGGACTACCAGCCGATGGAGTACTGGTCCTCCGACACCGGCCAGTCGGCCGCCGAATGGCTGGCGTCGATCGGCACCGACTCCGCGTCGGAGCCCGATGCCGAGATCATCGACCTCATGACCGGCGGCGAGTCCGCGGTCTGAGGCCGGGTCGAGGCCAACCTGTCCCGAATCGGCCCGGTTTTTTGCGGATGAAGCCGGGCCGTCACTAGTCTTTCCGCTGGTTTTGCGCGCCTTCGCGCGCAGTCGTACTCCCGGCCTGTCGAACCCCCCGGCAGGCCTCCGAGCAAGTCCGAGAGGTTCGTCGTGCCCACCATCGAGCAGCTGGTCCGCAAGGGCCGCAAGTCGAAGCGCCGCAAGGAATCCACGCCCGCGCTCAAGGGGGCACCGCAGCGGCGTGGTGTCTGCACGCGCGTCTACACCAACACCCCCAAGAAGCCGAACTCCGCGCTGCGGAAGGTCGCCCGTGTGCGCCTCACCAGCGGCATCGAGGTCACGGCCTACATCCCCGGCGAGGGCCACAACCTCCAGGAGCACTCGATGGTGCTCGTGCGCGGTGGCCGTGTGAAGGACCTCCCCGGCGTCCGCTACAAGATCATCCGGGGCACGCTCGACACCGCAGGTGTGCGTGACCGCAAGCAGGCCCGTAGCCGTTACGGCGCCAAGAGGGAGAAGTAGTCATGCCTCGCAAGGGCCCAGCCCCGCGCCGCGAGCTCAACCCCGACCCGAAGTACCGGTCGCTGCTCGTCACCCAGGTCGTCAACAAGGTGCTCCAGCGCGGCAAGCGCTCCGTCGCCGAGCACATCGTCTACGACGCACTCGAGACGATCGAGACCAAGACCGGTTCCGACCCTGTCGCCACGCTCAAGCGAGCCATCGACAACGTCAAGCCCCAGCTCGAGGTCCGGAGCCGTCGTGTCGGTGGCGCGACCTACCAGGTGCCTGTCGAGGTCCGACCCCGTCGCGCGAACACCCTCGCCATCCGGTGGGTCGTCGGCTACTCCCGTCAGCGCCGCGAGCGCACGATGGCCGAGCGCCTGGCCAACGAGCTGCTCGACGCCTCCAACGGCGTCGGCGCGTCGGTGAAGCGCAAGGAAGATCTCCAGAAGATGGCGGAGTCCAACAAGGCCTTCGCCCACTACCGCTGGTGACACGACCCGGCCCGATCCGGGCGTGCGCCGAGCGGCCACGCTGACCTCCCGCAGCAACCCGTAGCCAGAACGAGAACCCGAGATGTCCCAGTACCCCCTCGACCGCACCCGCAACATCGGCATCATGGCCCACATCGACGCGGGCAAGACCACGACGACCGAGCGGATCCTCTACTACACCGGCAAGAACTACAAGATCGGTGAGGTCCACGAGGGTGCCGCCACGATGGACTGGATGGAACAGGAGCAGGAGCGCGGCATCACGATCACGTCGGCCGCGACGACCGCTCACTGGACCGAGACCGTCAAGGGTGTCGAACACCGCATCCAGATCATCGACACGCCCGGCCACGTCGACTTCACCGTCGAGGTCGAGCGCTCGCTGCGTGTCCTCGACGGCGCGGTCGCGGTGTTCGACGGCGTCGCCGGCGTCGAGCCCCAGACCGAGACCGTCTGGCGCCAGGCCAACAAGTACAACGTCCCACGCATGTGCTTCGTCAACAAGATGGACCGCATGGGCGCCGACTTCTACGGCGCGCTGGCCTCCATCAAGGACCGCCTCGACGCCAAGACCGCGGTGATCAACCTGCCGATCGGTTCCGAGGGCGACTACGCCGGCATCGTCGACCTGGTCACGATGAAGGCGTGGATCTGGAAGTCCGAGGACCTCGGCGCGAGCTGGGAGATCGCCGACATCCCGACCGACATGGTCGAGTTGGCCGACGACTACCGCCACCAGCTGATCGACGTGTTGTCCGAGACCGACGACACGATCATGGAGAAGTACCTGGGTGAGGAGGAGATCTCCGAGGACGACTTCCGCTCGGCGATCCGCAACGCCTGCATCCACCACAACGTGGTGCCGGTGCTGAACGGCTCGGCCTTCAAGAACAAGGGCGTGCAGCCGCTCCTCGACGCGGTGTGCTTCTACATGCCGGCGCCGAACGACATTCCCGCCACCGCCGGCGTCGACGCCAAGGGCGAACCGACCGAGCGGCACCCCGACCCGAAGGAGCCGTTCTCGGCGCTGGCGTTCAAGATCATGACGGCGCCGCACATCGGCAAGCTGACGTACTTCCGCGTGTACTCGGGCACCCTCAAGAAGGGTGACCAGATCATGAACACGCGCACCTCCGACAAGGAGCGCGCCGGGCGTCTGCTCGAGATGCACGCCAACGACATGAACGACAAGGACGCGGTGTACGCGGGCGACATCGTCGCGGCCGTGGGCCTCAAGAACACCCGGACCGGCGACACGATGTGCGACCCGGCTCACGTGATCGTGCTCGAGTCGCTGGAGTTCCCCGAGCCGGTGATCCACGTCGCGGTCGAGCCGAAGACCAAGGCCGACCAGGACAAGATGTCCAAGGCGCTCTACGCGCTGTCGGAGGAGGACCCGACCTTCACCGTGCGCACCGACGAGGAGACGGCCCAGACCGTCATCGCGGGCATGGGCGAGCTGCACCTCGAGGTCATCGTCGACCGCATGATGCGCGAGTTCAAGGTCGACGCGACCGTCGGCAAGCCCCAGGTCGCCTACCGCGAGACGATCACCTCCGGGATCAAGAACTACACCTATACCCACAAGAAGCAGACGGGTGGCTCAGGCCAGTACGCGGTGGTCACCATCAACATGGAGACCACCGGCCCGGGTGGCGGCTACGTGTTCGACGACAAGATCAGCGGTGGTCGCATCCCGAAGGAGTACATCCCCTCGGTCGACGCCGGCATCAAGGAGGCGATGACCTCGGGCGTGCTCGCCGGCTACCCGACCGTCGACATCCACGTCGAGCTGGTCGACGGCAAGTACCACGACGTCGACTCGTCGGAGATGGCGTTCAAGATCGCCGGCATCCAGGCGTTCAAGGAGGCCGCTCGAAAGGCTGGACCCATCCTTCTCGAGCCGATCATGGACGTCGAGGTGGTCACCCCCGAGGACTACATGGGCGATGTCATCGGTGACCTCAACAGCCGTCGCGGCAAGGTCGGCCAGATGGAGCAGCGCGGCAGCAATCAGGTCGTCTCGGCCCAGGTTCCGTTGTCGGAGATGTTCGGCTACTCCACCGACCTGAGGTCCAAGACCCAGGGTCGGGCCACCTACACGATGCAGTTCCACAGCTATCAGCAGACGCCGCGGAACGTCCAGGAAGAGATCGTCGCCCGCGTCACCGGTCAGTGACGCCGGCAGCTCCACCACATCCCGACCCGATCCCTCACCAGTAACGAAATCCCACACAGAAGGAACACTGCGATGGCCAAGGCGAAGTTCGAGCGGAACAAGCCCCATGTGAATGTGGGGACGATGGGTCATATTGATCATGGGAAGACGACGTTGACGGCGGCGATCACGAAGTCGTTGGCGGAGCATGTTCCGGGGAATGTGTTTACGG
>DATEEV010000538.1:0-5906 GCA_035281005.1 Microthrixaceae bacterium
ACAGGCCGTCGGGTCCCACCCCGGGATAGGTGAAGTTGGGGATCTGGTAACCGAGCTTGGTCACGAGCGGGCCTCCTGGTGCGGTCGCCTCGCCCGGGACCGTACGGGTTCGAGCGTGCTCGAAGTCAAGGCCGACCGCGGCGGGTCGCGCCCGTGAGCCGGGCAATCACTGGCTCCCGTGCACCGCGCCGAACTCTCTCTGCGGTGATGGGTTCACATTAAGCGGTTCTCAAGGTGGGGGGCTTACTGTGGGCGAATCGGCGCCACGTGGGTGTCGACATTGGCGGGTAGCGAGGTGACGCGCAATCGGGCGACTCGTCACCTCGATTTGCAGTTGCGCGCCATCAGCTACCCGCCCTATGTGCGAGGAGGGTAGTTATGCGACGTATCGCAATCGCGATCACGGCAATGGCCGTCATGGTGGGATTGGCGTTCGGGGCATCCCCCGCCGGCGCGCAGAGCGGGCACTTCATCACCGGCGGCGGAAACGCTCCGGAGTGCACCGATATCGGCACGCAGGTGACATGTGAAGGAAAGGTCGCAGGTCTCGGCGGAACGACGTTCGAGATCACGATCGAGGCCGCGGGCATCGCTTCGGTGGAATGCACGAACCCGGGCGGAAACGTTGCTCCGGGTCAGGACACGTCCGTCACTGTTGCGGGAACGACTGAACCACAGCCGACGCCGCGGAACGGTCAGGCGCCGTTCATGGTGACGACCGACGACCCCGAGCCGCTGCCTCCCACACCGACATGCCCCAACAATCAGTGGACGCCGAACATCGTCGATGTGGCGTTCACCGAGGCGACGCTGACCCTGTTGGAGGACGGCGCGGTCTCCGACACGGTGACGGTGCCCGTCTCGTAGTCACGTCGATCCCGATGTAGGGAGGCGCGGACGCGCTTCCGCGGAGAAGGCCTCCTGGCCAGGGAGACGGTTGCTTTCGAAGGCACCTTCGACTGGGCCGAGGAGGCCCCTTCGCGGATCAGTACGTTCTCGGCACTCCGGCTCTTGACCTGGCTCGACGACCACTCCCGCTACGCGCTGTCAGTCACCGCCCATCGGCCCGTCACCGGACCCGTCGTCGCCCACACCTTCCTCGCCACCACCGTTGAGCGGGGCTTTCCCGCCTCGATCCTCACCGACATCCATCCTGGGTTCGATCGGCGTCGCCCGGGACCGTACGGGTTCGAGCGCGGTCGAAGTCAAGGGCTCGCGGGCTTTGGTCGGCGACGTCGTGGGACCGGGCCGGCCGACCGTTCCTCCGACGCCCGATCGCGACCCGGCGACGTCGCGTAAGGTCTCGGCCCATTCCCCATCAGATGACGCAACCGCGGCTGGCCGCGATCCTGGCCCTCGTGCTCGCAGCGCTGACGCTCGCGGCAGCCGCCTACGCGATGATCGCCGCCTTCCCTCGCGGTCTGATCCTGGCTGCCCTCCTGGTCGGGGCCGCGATCGCAGGGTGGTACGGGTTGATCCGCAGGGGAACACCGCGGGTCCTCGGCCTCGCTGTGGCGGCGACACTTGTTCTCACATCCGTGTTGGTCGTGATCCTCGACGGTGGGCTCGCCGAGCTCGTCCTGGTCGGGGTGATGGCCTTCGCAACGGTCGCCGCCACCAAAGCCGCCTTCGCGGTCCACGTGCCGCTGCCCGGCGCCCCGGACCCGGTGCGCTCGGTCCTCTTCTTCAACCCGAAGTCCGGCGGTGGCAAGGCGGAGCGGTTCAGGCTGGCCGACGAGGCACGGGCCCGCGGCATCACGCCGATCGAGCTGACTCCGGGGAGCGACCTCGAGCGGCTGGTGCGCGACGCGGTCGCCGAGGGCGCCGACGCGTTGGCGATGGCGGGCGGCGACGGCTCGCAGGCGGTCGTCGCGGCGATCGCCGCCGAGCACGGCCTGCCGTACGCCTGCATCCCGTCCGGGACCCGAAACCATTTCGCGCTCGACCTCGGTGTCGACCGCGATGACGTCGTGGGGGCGCTCGACGCCTTCGTCCAAGGCGGCGAGCGAACGGTCGACCTCGCCGAGGTGAACGGCCGCGTGTTCGTCAACAACGTGTCGCTCGGCCTCTACGCCGAGGCCGTCCAGGCCGAGGGCTACCGCGAGGCGAAGCTGCGAACGATCCTCGACACGCTGCCCGACGTGCTGGGGCCGGACGGCGACGGACTCGATCTGCGCTGGACCGGCCCCGGGGGCAGCGAGCACTCCTCCGGCGCGGCGATCCTCGTCTCCAACAATCGCTACCGGGTCGGCAGGGCTGTCGGCTCGGGTACCCGGCCGAAGATCGACGACGGGCTGCTCGGGGTCACGGTCACCGGCGGGCCGATGCGCGGCGAGGGCGGGCGTGTGGTGCAGCGTCCGTGGCGCGAGTGGTCGACGCCCGAGTTCGAGGTCAGAGCCGAGCACCCGATCGCCGCCGGCATCGACGGTGAGGCGGTCGTGCTCGAGCCCCCGCTCCGCTTCCGCATCCTGCCGGGCGTGCTGCGTGTGCGGATCGCCCGCCGGCATCCGGGGGCCTCACCCTCGATGGCGATGCCCGAGAACCTCCGCGGCACCGCCGGAGCCCTCTTCGCGCTCGCCGCCGGGCACCGCCGGCCGTCGTCGCTCGAGCAGCGCTGACGACCGCGCTCGAAGGGCGAGCTGGACCAGGGCAGTTTCCCAGGTCACGGCCTACGAAATGGGCGCCCTCGGCAGGATTCGAACCTGCGCACACGGCTCCGGAGGTCACCAGCGCATCGCGGCGCAGTGCCTGGTAGCCGTGGGTGCGGCGATGTCTGCCAGCTGAGTCCTCCCGCGCTCCTCCCGCGAGACGACACTCCTGCCGACTTGTGACCGTCGGACGGCCGACGGCCCGAGGACGGTCCCTAGCGCGACTCGGTCTCCTGGGCCAGAACACAGAAGCGCCGCTCTGTGCTCAGTCCCCAGGGCGCGACGACCCGACGTTCTGGCGCGGGTGATCTGTGCGCACTTCTGGCGCGTTCCGCAGATCTGACGAGCGCGCGAGATCGGCAGATCTGCGCTAGTCGTGCTGGTCAAAGCTCGACGAGGCGAGGAGGCCCTGGATCCACGACTCGAAGTCGACGAGGGCCTCCGTGAGGGTCTGGTCGTTCGCTGCACCGGCCGGAGCCCACGGCTCGCTACGGAGCGCGAGTTCGACGTCGAGGGTCGACCAATGGTCCTCGAACTCGTCCTGAACAGTCTGGTCGTGCGCGTCCGCGGCGACGTAGAGGCCACGGAGGTCGTCGACCAGCTGACGCAAGGTCTTCTGACCCATGCGGAATGCGTCCACCTGGCTGACCATTCGGCCCCACATCTGCCGCTGGTGCTCATCCACGCACCGCAGGATCGCGCACCCGCACGTAATGCCCGAACCCTGTACACCTCGCTCGATCAGCGGCCAGTCCAGAACGCGCACGCCGAGCGGCAGTTAGGAGCGGCGAAGCTGGAGCTTCCACTGCTCCCAGCGTGGGCGGAGTTCGGGCAGCAGCGACGCAAGGAGAGCAGTCGCGTCGTCCTCGGTCCTCATCGGCAGCCTGGTGCCGACTGCCCAGACTCCCCAGCGATTCTCCGTCGGAGGCAACACCTCGCCGAAGTAGGGCTCATCGACTTCCGACTCCCACACGAGGCCAGCACGACTGTCGTCCGGCGCGACGACGAAGGCATCCCCGCACGTGTCGGGCTCCGCCACGAAGTCCGTGATCATGCCGAAGCGAAAGCCATCGACCTCGCTCGACTCGATGATCGCGAACCCGTAGTAGACCGGGCTCCCCTCGGGCCGAGCGATGAACGCCGGAGCGTCGGCCAACGCGCTCGTTGCGTCCGGATCTACCCGGATCGGGCGACCCTTCGGCGAAGGCTCGTGGGCCGATCTGCTGTGGTCCTTACGGTGGAACGGCACGCACGCAGAACGCCCGAACCGCGTGCACCCCGCTCGGTCAGCGGGCAGCGCAGAACGCCGCGGACGCCGAGCGGCAGATCTGCCTGCCACACGCGAGGCGAGGCGAAATCGTTGGGTGACTCGCTGTAGCGAGCCTCGAACGCCCGGATGAGCGCGTTGTCGTCGCGCACCACGGAGGTGTATCGCTCGTCAGCCTCAACTTCGAAACGGTCTAGCGCGTCGTCGTCAAGATCATCACCTACCTGCTCGGAGAGGTACTCGAGAGCACGCGCCGCAGAGTCGAGACCGAAGTACCGGTAGCCGTGGAGGGCGGCTATCAGCTCGTTGCGTGAGAGCGATTCCAAGGCGTGGAGCACACCGCCGTTCATCGCGAGGCTGTGAGCGAGAACCATGTCAGCAAGCGCGCGATCGCCTGGCTCGGAGAGGTGGTTCGGGCCTCGCGCCTGCATACACGCTCGATTCCACACAGCGTCGGCCGCCGCGGTCACGGAGCGCATATTGCCCGAACCGCGCACCCCTCGCTTGTCGGATCGTCAGCACAGAACGACGGGGCGCGAGATCGGCAGATATGGCGCGGTGGCGTTTAGATCTCGCAGACGGCAATGGCGGATGCGTCTCGGCGTGCCTTGTCGGTTGCGGTGTCGAGGTCCGCGAGTTGGGTGTAGATTCTACGGCTCGGGTCGATCCCGAGCGCGTCGGCGTCGGCCCGGTCGAGTCGTTCGATGAGCGATTTGGAGGCAAGTGTCCGGCCGCCGGTCGCGCAGGCTTCGATCCGCGCAGCCTCGTTCACTTCGTCGCCGAGCGCGGTGACTTCGCTGCGACCAGCGGTAAGGATTCGCCCGATGTACAGGGTCGCACCCCAGTGGAGCCCGAACCGTAGTAACAGCTCGGATGAAGGGATCTCGGCGCGCGCGGCGATATCCGTGAGCGAGTCGCGAAGGGTACGCGCGGCGACGATGCTCGATCTCGCGGCTGCGGATTCGGCGCCCGCCGTCTCGGCGAGGAAGAAGGCGACGACGCCGTCTCCCGCGTGGCGGCCGACAATGCCACCGGCATCGACGACGCAACGGTCCGCCGCGCGTATCCACCCCCGAACGAACGAGAAATACCGCCCAGTCGAAAGACGACGCGCCAGCGGCGAAGACGCTTCTAGATCGGCCATCAAGATCGCCGCAGGGCGACGATCGGCGTGCTCAACGGCCCGCATCCGTTCGAGATGAAACAGGTCCACCGTATAGGCCGCCGCGGCAAGCTGCGACATCCCCGCCGAGGGCTTGACCAAGCTGCAAAACCCCGCAAGGTTTCCGTGAGCGTCATCGATCCGAACATGCGTCGTCAAACTCACCACCTCTAACCCCGAAACCGTGTAGGACAGGCCGGGGCGAGGCCACACAGGGGGAGGATCTTTGGGTTCAAGTTGGTCGACCAGGTCAGCGAACTCGGGATCGACGACCCGACGAAGCTCTTCCCGGCCGCCCGGCGTACTCGCAAGGATGTAAGGACCAATCTCCAAGAAGCGCGCTCGACGAACCTCCGGTAGCGCAAAGCCGCCGCGGTTCACCGACACGCGAAACCGCGTCGCCTCCGCGCTATAGAGGTGGAACCCCATTGGCAGGACCGTGCCCGCTCCTGTGTCCCCGTAAGTCAACCTGAACTCGTCCGTCGCCCATAGGAGCCGCCACCCGGAGTCGTACAGTTGCGCCCAATGGCCCGCGTCATTCATTGCCGACGCCCACGCAGCCAGGTTCGGGTCGTCGGGCAGCGGAAGCGACTTCAAGCGATCGGTCACGCGCCACAGATTGCCCTGATGGAGGCTGGTCGGCAACGGCGCGTAGCGTCGGAGGGCTCGGCCGGTGGTCTCTCGAATGCCCAGCTGGCTCGAGCGGTCTGATTCTGACCGAACGGGCCGCTGGCAGGGGAGGGTGGACCGACTGACCGTCCGGCTTCGGTGCAGAACCGAACGCTGCGAACAGCAGCGATTCGATCACGGTCGTGATCACGCCCCCGCC
>DATEEV010000539.1:0-13547 GCA_035281005.1 Microthrixaceae bacterium
ACCGGCCCGGGCCTTCCGGCCGTGGCCCGATCGACGACATCGGTCGCGAGCGCGCGCCAGATCGACGGGTCGATCCGCTCGGGCGGTCCCGGCTCGCAGTACCACCGCACGGCTCCCCCGTAGAGCTCGCGCTGGTCGATCGTCTGGGGCGCCCACCTGCCCCGAAGCTCGGGTGGTCGGTCCGCGGTGGCGGCGATCAGCGGGACACAGGCCTGGTGCGCCTCGACCACCGCCGGGTGCAGTTCGACCGCCGCGGTCCCGGAGGTCGTGACGACGACGGCGGGCCGACCGGTGGCGAGCCCCACCCCGAGCGCGGTGAACGCCGCCGAACGCTCGTCGAGGTGGACGTGCACGCGAATCCTCGGATCCGACGCCGCAGCCAGCGCGAGCGGCGTCGATCGCGACCCCGGTGACACGACGAACTCGACGACGCCCAGCGCCACCCACTCGTCGACGAGCGTGCGACAGAAGGTGGCGGCGACGTTCGGACCCACGAGGAGTGCAGGCTACGAGCCTCGTGTTGGGGCCGCGAGCGCCGGTGGGCGTATCGTCGAAGCGTGCCTGACACGCTGGGGAGCGACACCACCGGTCACGGTCGGCGAGTCGTGATGGTCCACGGCTTCTCGCAGAGCTCCGCCTGCTGGGGCCCGCTCCACCCGGCCCTGGCCAAGGATCATCAGGTCGTCGCCGTCGACGCGCCCGGCCACGGCCGCTCGTCGGAGGTGTCGAGCGACCTGTGGGGCACGGCCGACATCCTGGCCGACGGTGGTCCAGCCACCTACGTGGGGTACTCGATGGGAGCGCGCATGTGCCTCCACGTCGCACTCGCCCATCCGGAGGTCGTCGAGCGACTCGTGCTCATCGGCGCAACCGCCGGCATCGACCACAAGCCCGCCCGCCGCGAGCGACTCCGAGCCGACGAGCAGCTCGCCCGCCGGATCGAGCAGTACGGCGTACGCGCCTTCATCAAGGAATGGTTGGCCAACCCGCTGTTCGCTGGCCTTCCTCCGGAGCATCGGTTCGAGGACGAACGAGCGACGAACACCACGGCCGGTCTCGCCGACAGCCTGCGACGATGTGGCACCGGGACCCAGGACTCGCTGTGGCCCCGGCTGGGCCAGCTCACGATGCCGGTGTTGGCCATCGCCGGGGGCGACGACGCGCGCTACGCGGGCTTCGCTCGCCGGATCGCGAGCTCCACCGGTGGGCCCGCACATGCGGCCTTCGTCGATGGTGCCGGCCACTCACCGCACCTGGAGCGTCCCGACGAGGTCGTCGACGTGGTGCTCGACTGGCTCGACTCGACGGCCTGAGCACCGGCTCTCAGGGCTCTCTCGCATGGCGAACCCTTCACACGACGAAGAGGAGCCCGACGGAGCACAGGGCGCCGAAGACCAGCTCAGCCCGACTCGTCTGGCCGAGGACGGGAATCAGGGCCGCCCCCGACGCGCCCGAGAGCACCGCCAGCAGCGGCTTGGTGGTCACCGCGATCGCGGCGTACGCCAGGGCGGCGGCCGGGCGGCCTGACAATCCGGCGACGAAGGGCAGCACGAGGTACGGCACCGCCATCAACGCCCCGTAGAGCAGCCGGGTGCGGCGGTCGCCCAGGCGCACGGCGAGCGTCCGCTTGCCGCTCAGGGTGTCGCCGGGGATGTCGCGGAGGTTGTTGACCACGAGCAGCGCGGTCGCGAACGACCCGATCATGACGCCGCACCCCACTGACAGCCACGTGATCGTCTCGAGCTGCACGTAGGCCGACCCGACGGTCGCGACCAGCCCGAAGAAGACGAACACGAACGCTTCTCCCATCCCGGCGTAGCCGTAGGGCCGGGGGCCACCGGTGTAGAACCAACCGGCCGCCACCGAGGCCAGTCCGACCGGGATCAGCTCCCACCCCACGGTCACCACCAGCACGGATCCGGCGATCAGCGCTGCGCCGAAGGCGAGGAGCATCGCCCGCTTGACCTCTCCGGGTCGGGCCATCCCCGAGCCGACCAGTCGAGGGGGCCCGACGCGGGACCCGGGGTCGTCGGTGCCGCGGACGCCGTCGGAGTAATCGTTGGCGAGGTTGGTGGCGACCTGCAGCGAGAGCGCCACGATCATCGCGGCGATGGCGTTGCCCCAACGCACGTCGGCGACGGGTCGACCTCCGACCGCGGCACAGGTGCCGACGACGACGGGCACGACCGCTGCGGGCAGCGTGCGAACCCGGGCGCCGAGGAGCCATCGGTTCACGGTGACTTCACGGACGTCGTGGGAAACGGGTGAAGTCGGGACGTTCCTTGTTCTTGTAAGCGTCTCGCCCGTGCTGGGCTTCCTCGGTCTGGTAGAAGAGCAAGGTCGCGTCCCCGGCGAGTTGCTGGATGCCGGCGAGGCCGTCGTCGGCCGCGTTCATCGACGACTTCACCATGCGCAGCGCGAGCGGCGACATCTGGAGCATCTCGGTGCACCAGCGCACCGTCTCCTCCTCCAGCGCCTCGAGCTCGACGACATGGTTGACCAGGCCCATCTCGTACGCGCGCACCGCGTCGTACTGGCGGCAGAGGAACCACACCTCCCGCGCCCGCTTCTGGCCGATGTTGTTCGCCAGCAGCCCCGAGCCGTACCCGCCGTCGAAGCTGCCGACCTTCGGCCCGGTCTGGCCGAACAGGGCGTTGTCGGCGGCGATCGTGAGGTCGCACACCACGTGGAGCACGTGTCCGCCGCCGATGGCGTAGCCGGCGACCATGGCGACCACGGGCTTCGGTGTCCGTCGGATCTGGATCTGCAGGTCCAACACGTTGAGCCGGCCGATGCCGGCGCGGGCGACGTCGTCGTCGCCGATGTAGCCGTCGTCGCCACGGATGCGCTGGTCACCACCCGAGCAGAACGCGTAGTCGCCCTGACCGCACAGCACGATCACGCCGACCTCCGGGTCGTCGCGGGCGACGTTGAACCCGTCCTGCAGCTCGAACAGCGTCTGAGGCCGGAAGGCATTTCGGACCTCGGGCCGGCGAATGGTCAGCTTCGCGATCGCGCCCTGAGCGCCGTCGGGGCGACCGACCTCGTAGCTGATGTCGCCGTACTGGCCCCGGGACTCCCATTCGAGCGCGGGACGGATGGAGTTGTGCGTGGGATCGGTGATCTCACCGATCGGACGGGCGGGCGGGATCGAGCTCATCGATCTTGAATCTAGGTGCGGGGCTACCCTCGACGCCGATGCCACGCCTCGTCGCGATCGCGATGCCCGGCGGCCCCTCGTTCGTCGAAGCCGTGATCTCCACCTGGGACCGCGGGGACGCTGTGGCGCCGTTGGATCCACGCGCACCCGCCGCTCACCGCGACGACGTGCTCGGAATCCTCGCTCCGGAGGCGTTGATCGGCGCCGACGGGAACGAGGTCCCGCTCGACGGAGGTCGACCGGTCGAGGACGGCGACGCGCTCGTCATCACGACGAGTGGAACGAGTGGCGTGCCCCGCGCCGTGGTGCTGACGCATGACGCCGTGCGGGCCGCGGCGTTCACGACCGCGACGCGGGTCGGCCTCGACCCGGGCACGAGGTGGTTGGCATGCCTGCCGCTCCATCACATCGGTGGCTTCGGGGTCGTGTCCCGGGCGTTGGTCACGAAATCGGAGCTCGAGGTGCACCCCGGCTTCGACCCCGATGCCGTCGACGACGCGGCGCGTCGCGGCGCCACGCACGTCTCGCTGGTGCCGACCAGCTTGTCCCGTGTCGACACGCAGCGGTTCCGCACGATCCTGCTCGGGGGCAGCGCCATCCCTGAGGATCGACCACCGAATTCGATCGCGACCTACGGGATGACCGAGACCTGCGGAGGAGTCGTCTACGACGGCCTGGCGCTGAACGGAGTCGGACTTCGCGTCGACGACACCGCGCGCATCTGGTTGTCCGGCCCCACGTTGCTGCGGGCCTATCGAGACGGGCACGACCCGAAGGACGACAACGGCTGGCTGCGCACCAGCGACCTCGGCTCGGTCGACCCGACCACCGGCTCGCTCACGGTGTGGGGTCGGGCCGACGACATGATCGTCACCGGCGGCGAGAAGGTGTGGCCCGCGACGGTCGAGGCTGTGCTGGGCGAGGGCCACGATGTGCGCGACGTGGCCGTCGTCGGCCGTTCGGACCCGGAATGGGGTGAGCGGGTCGTCGCCCTCGTCGTACCGTTCGACGACCGCCCACCCCCGTCGCTCGACGACCTGCGGGCCCGGGTCAAGGACCGACTGCCCGCCTACTTCGCCCCCAAGGAGCTCGAGATGGTTGATTCGATCCCCAGGACCGCGCTCGGCAAGGTCGGGCGCGCCGCGCTGCGCCAGGCGGAACAACAGCGCGCCGAGGCGCAGCACGGCACCGCGATGCGTGGGCGATGAGGTTCGCGATCTGGCCGGGGCCGAACCAGGCGTTCGACGACGTGGTGGCCACGGTCCGACACGCGGAGGCGACCGGTTGGGATGGGGCGTACCTGGCCGACCACTTCATGGTGAACACCGACGACGACTCGTCGCCCGGTGTTCCGACGCTGGAGGTCACTGCCGCGCTGAGCGCGCTCGCGATGGCCACCGAGCGCATCCGGCTCGGTTCCCTCGTGCTCGGGAACACCTACCGCCACCCGGCGGTCGTGGCGAACTGGGCGGCGACGCTCGACCAGCTGAGCCGGGGTCGGCTCGTGCTCGGCCTCGGAGCGGGATGGCAGCGCAATGAGCACCATCAATACGGGATCGACCGCCCTCCGCCCGGCGAGCTGGTGTCACGCTTCGGTGAGGCCGTGACGATCATGACGGGCCTGCTGACCAACTCGAGGACCACGTTCGAGGGTGCGCACTACCGGGTGCTCGACGCCGAGTGCGAGCCCAAGCCGGTGCAGACACCGTTGCCGGTACTGATCGGCGGCAAGGGAGACCGCATGCTCGGCATCGTCGCCCGCCATGCCCAGGAGTGGAACATGTGGGCCTCGCCCGACACGCTGCGAGAGCGCGGCGCGGTGCTCGACCGGCATTGCGAGGCGATCGGCCGTGACGCTGCCACGGTCGCCCGGTCGGTGCAGGCCATCGTCCACATCACCGAGGATGAGTCGGCGGCGCGTGGACTGGCGGAGGCCGTCGCTCCGCGCCCCGTGGTGGCCGGCCGGCCCGAGCGGTTCGGCGAGATGGTGGCGAAGTGGGCCGAGGCGGGCGCGACCGAGGTCGTCGTGCCGGACTTCGCCCTCGGCCGGGGTCAGGCTCGCCTCGACGAGATGGATTCGCTGCTCAGCGCGGCCCGGGCCGCGGTCTGATGCGAGGTCAGAGGAGCATGCCGCGTCGACGACCAGCGTCACGCCGGTGATCCACGACGCGGCGTCGGACGAGAGGAACACCGCGGCGTTCGCGATGTCCTCGGGCTCGCCGAGCCGCGCCAAGGGCACCGCTGCCGCCACGGCGGCCTCGTTGCGTTCCCAGAGCGCCCGGGCCATGTCGGTCTTGACCAGGCCGGGCGCGATCGCGTTGACGCGAACGGACGGCCCGAGCTCCTTGGCCAGGGTACGGGTCTGGTGGATCAGGGCGGCCTTCGTGACGTTGTAGTTCCCGATCGACGTCTCGACGGAGAGCCCGCCGATCGACGCGATGTTGAGGATCGACCCGCCGTGGTCCTCCATCCGCGCGTGCCATGCGTGCTGGGACCAGAACAACGGGGCCCGCATGTTGACCTCGGTGGTCTTGTCGAAGCGGGACGGATCGATGTCGATCGTCGGCCCCATGTAGGGGTTGGTGGCGGCGTTGTTGACGAGGATGTCGAGACCACCGAAGCGCTCGATCGTCGCGTGCACGCAGGCCGCCGCGGACTCGAGGTTCCCGGCGTTCGCGGCGAACACCTCGACGTCGGCCCGGACCTCGGCCGGCATCGTGGCGCGAGCCTCCTCCAGGGCGTCCTGTTTGCGTGAGCTGATCATCACCATCGCCCCCGCCTCCGCGAACGCCGTCGCGATCGCCCTCCCGATTCCCTTCGACGCCCCCGTCACGAGGGCGACGCGACCGTCGAGGCTCAGGTCCATGCGAGCGGACAATAACGGCGTGCGGATTGACTACCCGTCAACGAGGCTCCAGACTGTGTACGGGTCCGGGGAGTAGGGCCCCGAGCGGCAGGGAGAAGGCTGTGAACGCTGGGATGGGCCAAACAATCGTCGGACGTCGGCCGCATGGCCGTCGCTGGAGTCGGGCCGTGGCGAGTGCGGTGATCGCGATCATCGCGGCATCGTGCACGGTCCAGGGCAACGGAACCACCAAGCTTCCGCCCCCCACGATTTCGACTTCGCCGCATTCTGGCGTCTCACAGCCCACCACCCCGTCCATACCGGGCTACCTCGAGATCGGCGCCTTCAACGCGTGCTCGGCCAATGCCGGCGAGGTCACGATCCAGCTCACCACCGCCCCGGCAATCCCGGTGCAGGTGCAGTTCACCACCAACGTGTTCACCTCGAACCCGGCCACGGTGTACGGCACACTGCCCAACCTCGCCACGCCGTACGTGTCGCCATGGCTCCCGCCGGGTACCTGCTTCGGTGTGGTCCTGTCGGCGTTCGACACCGCGGTCCAGCCGGCGTTCACCTACACCGCCTCGTGGGGTAACGACATCGGCTAGGGCGGTCGTCAGCTCGCCCTGGATTTCGTCGACCGCGGTGCGGTCCCACTAGCCGCAGGAACCATCCCCCAGGGAACCGACCAACGTGCTGGCCGAGCGCGCCACCGCGGCCACGGCCGCGAGCGCGTTGGACACTCCGCCGTCCGAGTCAAGGTCGTCGACGGCCGTCTCCAGTTCGTCGACGGCCGTTCGGACCGCTTCGACCTCGGGTTCCAGCTCATCGCTCACCGAGGTGCCGAGCGCGTCGAGGTCCTCCTTCACGGCACCGACCGCCGCCTCGACGCCGTTGGTGCCTTCGGCTGTCAGGTCGACATCGCGCAACTCCTCGACCGAGGACTGCAACGCATCGCGATCCGCACAGACGTCGCCTTCCGCCTCGGTGGTCGGCGCGGCGGTGGTCGCTGACGACGAGTCGTCGTCGTCACCGCACCCCGCGACCAGGACGCCGACCACCAGGCAGGCGGTCACCAGTCGAACCATCCTTCGAGAGCTCTTGTTGGGTCTCATTCTCTTCGTCCAATCATCAGTAGTCATTCGCGACGTCGCGACCATGGGCCGTCAGGCCCAGATCACGCTTGCGGCGATGGCCACAAATACCACGTCCCAGATGGGTAGTAGAGCATCCACGCAAACCCGGCGACCGCACTCACCACCGCCATCAGGACCCCGACTGTGCGTGCGGCCACCGATTTCCTCATGACAGAGCAGCCGGCGAGCGCGATGAGCGCCCGAAGATCACGAGGAGCTCGACGGCGCCGGCATCGACCAAGAGGCCATCGACGACGCGCGGGCAGCCACCGAGGGCGCTGCTCCCATGATCACCGACGGCTTCGCCACCAAGCTCGTCGAGGGCGTCGGATCGGTCGTCGGGATCGTGAGCGGGATCATCCTCGGCGCGCTCATCGGCTACTACCTACTCAAGGACGGGCACCGGCTGCGCCAGACCGTCGTCTCCGCTGGTCTTCAGCATCATGGTGGTCAACTTCGTCGGCGGCTACATCCCCTACATCGGCGCCTTCCTCGGCGGGGGCCTCGCCGTCATCGTCGCTCTCGGCGACGGCGGCTTTCCCCAGGCGGCGATCATGCTGGTGATCGTTCTCGCCGCGAACCTGGCCCTCGAGAACTTCGTCGAGCCCAAGGTCATGGGCCAGAGCCTCGACATCCACCCGCTCATCGTGCTCGTCGCGACCGCGCTGGGCGGCCTGCTGGGCGGCATCGTCGGACTCATACTGGCCGTGCCCGCCTACGTGATCGCCCGGACCGCCATCAGCCGGTTCCGCTCCCGCGGCATCGTCGAGATGGTGGCCGACAAGGCGCAACCAGCGGTGGAGCGGCTGCTCGAATGACCTGATCCACCAACTCGCCGAGTCCCGGCGCTCGCGTGCTCAGGCGGTGGTCCGCCGCCTGCCCGTCGTTTCGTGGCGCCGGTGCAACTCCTGCTCGAGCGCTCGCAACCTCTCTGCTGCCTCGCGCAGGGCTGCCTGTTCGGACGGCCGCAGGTGACCGTTCCATTCCACGATGCGCTCGACGCGTGCCGCGATCAGATCGTCGTGCTCGTCCCTGCCCACGACCCGAGCATGCGCGCGCCGGACGCGGATAAACAAGGGGCAATCGAGAGACCCGCCGACAAGGCCGAGCCGTTCGCCTCGACATTGCTGAGGGCCGCAACGTTCACTCGCCGAGCTTCGATCGATGAGAAGATCGCGGAGACCCGGACGGCCACCTCAGCCCCTCGCGAGCGATGGCACGTTCGACCGCGTCGGCGAGGCGGTCGACCGAACGGAACGGGCAGCCCGTCGCGGCACGCCTTCCAGTCGGCGCGTTCTCGGAAGAGGCCGTGAGTGATGTCGCACAGCGTGCAGTGGGCCCGGCCGAGGCGGGCGCCGACCCAGTAGGCGAGTTCGCCTCGCAGGGTGCCGTCCGCGTCGTACACCCCGATGAGCCGATTGACGCGTGCGTCAGCATCGCCGGGCCTCGACTCGCCCGTGCTCACCACAGAACCAAGGTGCTCGTCGCCACTCGAAGGATGCGGCCACACCCCGAACGAGTCGGTGAACACGAGGGAGCGGTCATGACAACAGATTGAGCCCGGCTCGGAGCACGACGCCAGGAAAACCGAAATCGCCACCCGTGGACCAGACTAGATGTGATGGGTTCGCGGCTTCGCCTCGCTGACCTGCTCGCCGGGCTGTCGATCGTCGCCGACCTTGGTTACGACTTGCCGGTGGAAACTGCGATGCGTGCCGGGTTGGTCGGCACCGACCTCGCCCGGCGGCTGGGCCTGTCGGAGCCCGAAGCCGCGGATGTGTTCTATGTGAGCCTGCTGCTCCACGTCGGCTGCCTGGCGTACTCACATGAGACAGCTGCATTGTTCGGTGACGACGCCGCGGTCCACCGAGCCGTGGTGCGAACGACGACTTCTCGGGAGATCGCCACGGTCTTGATTCCGGAGGCCACCCGGGGCCTACGTTTCGCGAGCCGCGTGAAAAGCGTCGCCTTGCTCGCTGCGACGGGGCCCGCCTTCGCCAAACGCCACGACCTGGCGGCCTGCGAGGCAGCACGTGCCGTCGCCCGCCGGATCGGCTTGCCCGACCCGGTCAGCGACGCCCTCCATGACGTGCACGAGTGGTGGAACGGCAGCGGCGCCCGCAAGCTCCGAGGAGACGCGATCGCCCCGTCAGCGCGGATCGCGCGCGTTGCGGCCGACGCGGTGTTCCTGGCTGCGCTCGTTGACCCGCAGACCGTCACGGCGACACTCCGACGCGGGGCGGGCAAGATGTTGGACCCTGACGTCGTTGCCGTGTTCACGGCCAATGCGCAACAGGTGCTGGCCGACGCTGCTGCAGGAGACCCGAGGAGGAGAATCCTCGAAACTGAACCCACGCCGGTGGTGGAGATCGACGAGGCCGACTTGGCAACCGTGGCGGCCGCGTTCGGTGACCTCGCCGACATCAAGACCCCGTTCACCCATGGCCATTCGTCGGAAGTCGCCCGGCTCTCGGTCGCGGCAGCGACTCAGATGCGACTGGATCGGCAGACGATCGCCCAGCTCCGCGTCGCTGCCCACCTCCATGATGTGGGTCATGTCGGGATCTCGAACACTGTGTGGGAGAAGTCGGAGTCGTTGACCACGGCCGAGTGGGAACAGGTGCGCCTGCATCCGTACTACTCCGAGCGGATCCTCTCTAGTTCCTCAGCGCTGGCACCCATCGCACCGATCGTCGGGTTGCACCACGAACGCGTCGACGGATCCGGCTACCACCGAGGATGTGGCGGCACGGCGATCGGGTCAGCGGCCAGGGTGCTGGCCGCGGCGGACTCGCTTCAAGCGATGACCCAGCGCCGTCCCCATCGACCGGCGCTCGATCTTGATCACGCCCGAGACGAATTGCTCAGCGAGACCCGGCGTGGCCGTCTTGACGGCGATGCGGTCGCGGCCGTCCTCGCCGCCGCCGGTCAAGCACAGCCCGCGTCGCGAGGCGTGCCGCGAGCCGCAGGTCTGACCGAGCGAGAGGTGGAGGTTCTACGTCTCGTGGCCGAAGGATGCTCGAACCCCGAGATCGGCCGGCGGCTGGGTGTGTCCCGTCGCACGGCCGAGCACCACGTCCAACACATCTACACCAAGCTTGGAGTGTCGAGCCGGGCCGGCGCCGCGCTGTTCGCGCTCGAGCATGATCTGCTCACACCGGGCCGACACACTCCCTAAGGATCGGCCGCTTCAGGGCGTGTAGGTAGGTCTACCGATGCGCCCCGTCAGCACACGGAGCACGCTGCATCAACGGAAGCCAACCGACGCCGCAGAACCGGCGAGAGGCGCCGCCGAAGCGAGGAGAAGCAGCGATGGCCACCACCGACAACACGACCCAACCACGCCACCACTGGCCCGCGGTGGCAACCGAGCTGTATCTCAGAGATGGCGAACGCATCGAAGCAATCAACGGGCCGTTCGGGGAGACGATGTTGGACGCGGTGCAACTGCAGGCCGGGGAACGGGTGCTCGACGTGGGTTGTGGGGTCGGCACCACCACGCTTGACGCGGCCCGTCTCGTGTCCCCCGACGGGAGCGCCGTGGGCGTCGACATCACCGCCGACCTGCTCGACGTCGCCCGTCATCATGCGGGGGCGGCCGACATGACCAACATCGAGTTCCTGGAGGCCGACGCGCAGGTTCACCCGTTCGGCGACGCAGAGTTCGATGCGATCATCAGCCGGTTCGGCATCATGTTCTTTGATGATGCCGACGCGGCGTTCGCCAACATCGGTCGCGCCGTCCGTCCGGGCGGCCGACTCGTCACCGTGTGCCCGGGCGACCCTCTCGACAACCAGTGGGTCACGATCGCCTTCGCTGCCGCCGCCCCCCACGTCGGATTGCCGGATCTGGGCCCGCCCGGTACTCCCGGCCCGTTTGCGTTCGCGGACCCGAACCGGCTCACTCGGGCCCTCCACGCCGGCGGGTTCCGGGACATCACGGTTGAACCCATCACTCGCTCAGCGCGCTTCGGCAACGACCTCGACGATGTCGTCGATTTCATCACGTCGCTTCCGGAGAGCCGTCAACTCTTCGCCGGAAAGCCCGAGGAGAAGATCGCAGCCGCGACCGGTGCGCTGCGGGAGGGCTTCGCTCCCTTGGCCGGACCTGACGGCGTCGTTGTCGGGGAATCAGCTTGGTTGGCACGAGCTTCCCGCTGATCTCGCCGAGCGAGAGCCAACGATCCCTACATCTTCGTGGCCGTGACGAGGTAGATGCCGGCGTGGAGCTTGACGCCGTCGACCCGGACGTGGGCCGCGAGCGCGTCCGTCACGGTCGCGATGGCTTCATCTCGGTGGGCCGGGTCGATCGTTTCGAGTACGGCGCGGGCGATGCTGGTGTCGGCGAGGTAGTCGACGGCCTCGGCCGCGTTGCTGCCGAGGCGCAGCTCGAGGCTGACCGGCGTCACCGCGACATGGTGCCAGCCGGCATCGGACAGGACGCGGTGGATGGCTTCGGGGTCGGACTGGGCGAACATCCCTGGCGCGGTGTTGTCGGTCTCGGGCAGTGACCCGTACTGCAGGAGCGCGGTGCCGGGCACGAGGAGCCAGTCGTTGGCAGCCAATGGCTGCCAGGTGGCGAGGCACAGCCGGCCGCCGGGTCGCATTGCGGTGACGATGTTGGTGAACGCCGCGACGGGGTCGTCGAAGAACATGGTCCCGAACCGGCTGATGGCGACGTCGAACTGGCCGGACCTGAACGGGTGAGTCTGGGCGTCGGCCTGCACGAAGACGGCGTTGCGGTCGCCGGCGCGTTGGCGGGCGAGGTCGAGCATGGGTTCGGAGAGGTCGATCCCTACGACTTCGGCTGGGGCGACGGCGTCAGCGGCGGCGAGCGTGGTGACGCCGCATCCGCATCCAACGTCGAGCACCGCTTCACCGGTTCGTAGGGAAGCGGCAGTGAGGAGTGCGTCGGCGACGGGGGCGAGGATTCGGTCTCGTCGATCCGCGTCGGCCGCCCACCGGTGGCCGCTGTCTCCGTTCCACGCCTCGCGCTGGTCCCGGTTGGGAGCGCTCATCGGCGGGCCTGGTTCCGTCGCGTTGGACTTGCCGGGTCGAGTCGGCGCCCGAGCTCGTAGATGGCCATGCGTCCGGTGCCGTGTGCGAGCAGTCCACGACCGCGGGTGGCCAGCTGCGCCAGGTCATCCTCGTCGAGACCTTTGGGTGGTCGCGTGAGCAGCGTGGCCGCCGCGCCCGCGACGGTCTCGGCAGCGTGTTGCACCGCCGCGAGGAAGTCGATGACGTCGTCGGGCCGGTAGCCGACGGCGAGGGTGTCGACGGTGAGTTGGAGCAGCGACGGGCTCGGGACGCAGTAGCGGTCAGGGCCGCAGTGCTCGACGAGCCGGACCGCGAGGAGGTCGTTCAGACGGTCCGGCACCAGCTGGGGGAGAACTCGCGCGAGTTGGTCGAGGGTCGCAGGCGCTCCGGGTTCGTCGATGTGGACGAGCTCGTCGGGGCCGAGGCCGAGGATGTCGGTGAGGTCCTGGCCTTCGTGCCACGAGGTGAGCAGGTCACCGATGCCGGCGAGGGAGTAGCCCCGCGCCTGGAGCCGGCCGATCAGCTCGAGTCGGTGCAGGTGGGCCGTCCGGTAGATCCCGACGCGGCCTCGCCGCTCCGGGGGCGGCAGGAGCCCCATGGTCTGGTACTCCCGGATGGTGCGACTCGGTAGTCCCGCTCGGGCCGCGAGGTCGTCGACGGTCAGCTCCTCGAACTCGGGGAGCGCTTCGGTTGGGGGAGGCATCTCTCGACACTACCGGTTATAACCGTTACGGTAAACACTGTGACTCACCCCCGAACGGGACTGCTCGACGACCTCCTGGTCGCGCTTCGCCGAGACAGCGCAACACCGGACCTCGAGTTCGCCGCGACCCCGACCCCGCTCACCGGCGGGTTCTGGGCGCAGCTCGTGTCGTTCCGTCTCACAAGGGCGCCGAAAGGTTGGGACGGCCCGCTCGTGGCCCGGGTGATGCCCGATCCGGCGACCGCCGCGAAGGAGACCGCGTTCCAGCGGGCGACCGCCGCGCAGGGCTACCCGACCCCACGCGTCCTCACCGCCGGCGACCCAGAGCCGGGCATCGACGGCCAGGCCTATCTCGTCATGGACCTCGCCGCCGGCCAACCGATGCTCACCGGTCTCAACGGTGCTCGGGCCCTCACGCGGCTCCCGTCGCTGGCCCGACGCCTCCCCGTGATCCTCGCCGCCGTCCTGGCTGACCTGCATCGCCTCGACCCGGCGCCGGTGCTGAACGGACTGGACACCGCAGGGCTCCCACACCCGACGCTGCCCGCGTTGTTGGCGCACCTCGACGACACCGCGACCGCGCTCGGACGAGACGATCTCGCTGGAGCCGCCGGCTGGCTCGCCGACCACCCCACGGCAGAGGAAGGCGTGGTGTTGTGCCACGGA
>DATEEV010000540.1:0-5255 GCA_035281005.1 Microthrixaceae bacterium
GACCGGGCCGACCACGGCGATCAGTCTCATGAAGGCGCTGATCGACGGGAGCGCGACCGCCACCTTCGAGGAGGCCGTCGAGGGAGAGGCCCGGGCCCAACACATCGTGTACACCACCAGCGACATGAAGGAAGGTATCCAGTCGTACCTGGAGCGCCGAGCGCCGAGGTTCACCGGGCAGTGAGCGCCCAACCGGTCACCGACTTCGTCGAGGATCCAGGAGCCGTTCACGATCCTTGACGTCCCTTCGAACCGGGTGACGGACGCCGCAGGCTGGCTCAGGTGACGGCGACGGAGATGCGCCACCACGCCCGGTGCTCGGCGCCGGGTTGCAGCACGACGAGATCCTCGCCGCTGCGAAGCGCGTCCGGTGGGCAGGTCATCGGTTCGACGGCCAGGCCGGCACGCTGGCCACCGGGAAAGTCGGCGGTGCACACCTGGACCCACGGCGTTGCCGTGCCGAACGTCAGCTGAACGCCGTCGTCGTGACCATCGACGAGCGTCACGGCCGCCTCTCCGGCGGCGTCGAACGCGACCTCGGTGTACGCGTTGTCGATCTGGGCGTCGCCGATGGGCCGAGCGACTCGGAAATCGTGGCTCGACGCGAGTGGGCCCAGCGTCGAGGGCAGCATCAAGTCGTCGACCTGCAGTTCCCGCGCGGCCGGCACGTGCAGGGTCCACTCGTCGAGGCGACCGGTCGGCGCCACCAGGTAGGGGTGGATGCTGCACCCGTAGGGCGCCGGTTCGTCGCCTCGGTTCTGGGCGGTCAGCTCACCGGTCAGACCGTCGGGGCCGACGGCCCAGCGCATGGCGAGCTCGACGAGGAACGGATAGCCGGGTTGTGGCCAGATCGTGGTCGCGAGGGTGAGGGACTCGTCTCGGTGCTCGGTGACCCGCCACTCGACCCACAGGACGAGGCCGTGCAGCGCGTGGCCGAGGTCCGGCTCGTTGATCGCGAGCTGGAGGTCCTCGCCGCGCCACGACCAGCGGCCGCCGCCGACCCGATTGGGCCAGGGTGCGAGCACCGCGCCGCGACTGAAGGGCCGGATCTCGTCAGCGTCGTACGGCACGACCAGATCGCGCCCGTCGTGGCGGAGGGAGCGTAGGCCGGCACCCACGGCGGAGGTCTCGGCCTCGTAGCCGCCGTGGCTGATGCGTCGGCCCGGCCCGGAGCTCGGCATGGAAACCGAGGCTAGGTGTCGGCACATGGTCTCCGTCGACCCGGCGGCCACTGCGGGGAACCACGCCGGCGAGGGCCCTGGGGCGTACCCTCCCGCGGACGGAGGAGGCACAGGGATGAGCTACGTACCACCCGAGGAGCAACCGAGTGGCCGCCGGCTCGGCGCCGGAGCGATCGGCACGTTGGTCGGCGTCGGTGTGCTCGGCATCTTCATGATCCAGAACACCGACGAGACTGAGCTGAAGTTCCTCTTCTGGACCTTCGAATGGCCGCTCTGGCTCGTGACCCTGGTCTCGGCATTGTTCGGCGCGCTCGTGTGGTTCGGCATCGGGGTCCTGCGCCGACGCGCCCGCCGCAAGGAGCGCCGCGACGACCGTCGGGACTGAGACGGCGGCGAGCGCGACGTTCTGTGCCGAGGCTGCGAATGTCGCCGTGGACACGTCACGGGGAGCGAGAACGGGTCACAATGAGGTCGTGAAGGCGAGAGTCATCCTCGTCACGACCGCCGCGATGATCTCGGCGCTGCTGGGAGCTTGTTCCGGCGGAGACGAGCAGTCCGAGGAGGACAGCTCCGATGGGACGACGAGCTCGACTCCGTCATCGAGCTCGCCCGACGACTCGACGACGACGCCACCGCCGCCACCGATCGAGGACGTGTACACCTGGCGTCCGCCCGACGGCGACCTGAGTCCGAACGATGAGCTCGAGCGTGGTGTTCACAACGCGCTGAGGATCGGGTGCGACCGTGCCCAGCAGCAGCTCGACAGGTTGTGGGAGGGGTTCCAGTCGCCGCGCTCGGTGCTGCTGTTCCAAGCCGCGATCGAACTGTGCCGAGGCGACGTCGAGGCGGCTCGCGACCTGTTCGGTCAAGCGAGCGCCTTCAGTTGGGAGGGTCTCGCTACCGCGGTCCCTGAGTGTGTCATCTATCAGCGGGTGGTGAGCGTGCTCAGCCAGGTCCCGCACGAGTCGGTGACGTGCCTCGGCGGCAGTGGGCCGACATGGCCGTCTTCCGATGAAGACGTGCCGAGAGACGACCCACGGACTCCGGAGCTCGACGAGTCGGTCACCACGACCACCTCGGCGTCGACGTCGACGACCACCTCGACGACCACCTCGACGACCACCTCGACGTCGACCGCTGATGGCTGAAGCGGAGGACGACGAGGAGGGACTGTCCCCGACGTCGGTGTGGTCGACGGTGGCAAGGTCCGTCCTCACCGTGTTCGTCAACGTCACCGTGCTCACGTCGCTGCTCGTGTACTTCGGTTGGCGCCGGAGTGAGACGCAGTCCAGTCGCCTGGGAATCGACCAGGCCACGCTCGGGATGTCGACCCAGGAGTACGTGCTGCGCAGCGTCGGGTCGGTGACCAACCTCCTGCTCGGGGTCGGTGTGATCGGCCTGCTCTGGATCGCCTTCGATCGGGTCGTCGCTCCGCGGCTCGAGGGTCGCAGCTGGCTCAAGGCGGTGTGCCTTGTGGTGCTCGTGCTGGTCCTCGCCATCGCGACCGCACTCCTCGAGGTGTGGCGACCATCGTTGCGCTATGTGTCGTTCCCGCTGTTCATCGCGATCGCCATGGTCGTCGCGATCGATCTCGGCTGGTTACGGAGTCACCCCTCCCCGAAGGGGCGGGATCGATATGCCCGAGTCGCGCTGCTCTCGTTCGGGTGGTTGATCGTGGTCGTCTGCTTGTTCTGGGCGACGTCGAACTATGCCGATGTCAGGGGACGGGACCTCGCGGATGCTCTCGATTGCAAGGTCGCGCAGCTGCCCGGCGTCGTGCTCACCAGTGAGAAGCCGCTCTTCTTGCCCGCCGACTCGATCGAGCGGACCCTGCTCGATGACCAAGGAGTCACCGCGCACCGCTACGTCGGCTTGCGGCTGCTCGAGAACACCGGTGGCCGCCTGTTCCTGATCCCAGACCAATGGCGGCTCCATGCGGGGACGGTGATCGTGTTGCCGGACTCAGACCCCGCGGTGCGCTTCGACTTCGTGCGTGACCCCGCCCGCGACCGGGCGACCGCCGTGGCCGCGCAGAACTGTGCCGACGGGTCGAGGTGATGTTGGTGTGACAGCTGGTCAGCGGGATGGAGAGGCCGGCGTGGCCGGAGGACCGCCAACCCCGATCCCCGGCATGCTCGGGTTGCAGCTCGACATACAGGTGGCGGTGCTCCGCCACGGTCCAGACACGCTCGGTGTCATTCGGATCGAACGATTCGGCCTCACCGAAGAAGCGATCGAACCAGGTGATCGCGCGGGCGAGATCGCTCACCGCGACACCGGCGAACAGATCGATGTCCACGTTCTCCTCCGTCGTCAGAAGCGGTAACGGGTTTGGCTGAACGGCTCGCCCTTCCCGAAGCCGAGCACTTTGTCCGGCGCGACCCGGAACACGTGCGCCGTCGCTGCTTCGCGATCCCGCGCGGGCGGCGAGGGCGAGGACTCCGGGTCGCGGAAGCCGCCATCGGCGGCTTCGAAGGGCCAGTCGAGCTTGGTCCGCCACATCTCGGCCAGGCGTCGGAGCAGTGGCATGTCGGCCACTCGGACGGCTCGTCCCTCGACGACGACGTCGAGCCCGGAGCGGAACGCGTTGGTGCCGGTGGTGAGGATGCACTGAGGATTGGCGGCGAGGTTTCTGGCCTTCTGCTCGGACGGGCCGGTGCAGAAATGCAGAGCGTCGTCGAGCCACATCGCCGGGAGCGGCGTGACGTGCGGTCGACCGTCTCGGCGCACGGTGGACAGCCAGAAGATCTCGGCCGCCTCGATGACGCCGAGCACCTCCGACCATGGGCGGGCGGTTGCGCCTGCGCTGCTGAAGTCGCGGTGAAGCTCAGGGGTGGGGATGGTCATCGTCATACCCCTGATGACGTCTCGGGCGACCAGGAATCGTCGGTTGGTTGCCAGCGGTCACGCCGCGGCGCCGACGCGCCAGGGGGCCGCCACGAACGTGGCGACCCCCTGACCCCGCGGGTTGCGCCCCCGCATCCGTGATTACTTGTGGATCACGATCGACCCGCTGCCGATGTCCTGCGTCGGCGCCGCACCGAACTCATCCGAGCCGCCGAGCTTGTTGTCGTAGACAACGGTCGAGCCGTCGGTGATCTTGATGCGGAACGTGTCCGGGGTGGCGGTCTTGCCGGTGCCACCGTCGGTCGCCGTCACCATGAACTTGTACGAGCCCTCACCGTTGATGGTGCCGGTGCCCTTGAACTGGGCCTTGGAACCACTCACGATCAGCCATTCGTAGTCCTCGCTGTGGAAGTTGAAGTCCGTGGCGTGGAACTGGAACTCGGTGCTGCCGGTCGGGACGATCTGGCCCTTCTTGTACTTGGAGACGAAGCCGAAGTTGGCCCTGCCGTCCAGGGTTGGGTCAGCCGGGTAGGAGCCCGCAGCCGTGTCGATCCAGCCACCGCCGGTGACGAACCCACCGTTCGGGTCGAAGACCACGATGTAGTTCTCACAGGTCGCCTCGACCGTCTCGCCAAAGCTGTCGGTCACCGTGACCGTCGGCTGGTAGACGCCAACTGCGGTGTAGGTGTGGTCGGCCGCACCAGCGGTCACTCCAGCAGCCAGATCGATGTGCGACGACGTGGTGTCGTCCCAGGCGATGTCCACGTCGTGGGCATCAGTGGCATCGGGATCGGTGAAGCTGAAGCTGAGGGTTGCCGGGGTGTTGATGGCAACCGGGGTCAACTGGCAGACCAAGGCCAGATCCGTCGGTGCGACGTTGCAGCCGGGGACCGTGATCTTGACCGTCTTCTCGCCGACCTTGGAGCCGTCCACCATCACGTCGAGCGACCCGTTGAACTCCTCGGGGCCGGCAAGGCCGCAGTGGGTGCCGGTAAACGTCACATCGAAGTCCAGTGAATGCGAGACATTCCCGTCGAGGGGGCCGTACGCAGCCGGGTCGATGGAGGTGACGAACGGGGCGATCTCAGCCGTCGGAACCAGGGTGACCTGGTTGATGTCCGCAACCGCACCCTCCACCAAGCCGGTGATGGTGTCCACGATGGTGCCAGCGACGATCCCGGAGACGTAGGTGCCGCCGGTCGCAGCCGTGATGCGGTTGGCCTGGCC
>DATEEV010000541.1:0-18311 GCA_035281005.1 Microthrixaceae bacterium
GGTCGAGCACCCGGCGGGTGCCCTCGGGCGTCTTGTCCCGCGGACCGAACCCGGTCCCACCGGTCGTCACGATGAGGCCGTTGAACGAGTAGGCCATGTGGGACAGGGCGTTGGCCACCGGCTCGGCGCCGTCCGCGCACATCCGATGCTCGATCACGTCGTACCCGGCGGCGCGCAGGTGCTCGACGAGCGCTCGCCCCGAGGCGTCGTCGCGGGTGCCAGCACTCACCCCGTCGGACACGGTCAGCACCTTCGCTCGCAGCGCCTGTGGCGCCGGGGCCTCGTGGGCGTCGTCGGGGTCGCTCATGGCCGCCTCATGCTGCGGATGGTAACCGCCACCTGAACAGGGCCATCCCGTCGGTCCCGGCGCGTTGGGGCAACAGCAGGGCACCACTCCCCCACGTCGTCCACCGTGCATCCCTCGACACCGGTTGCGTCGCCTCCCATGCCGCCGGCGCGGAGGCGGCGACGTCGATCGTCTCGGCTCGGGTGAGCGTGCACACGCTGTAGGTCAGCGAGCCGCCGGGCCGCACCAGCGCCGCCGCGGCCTCCAGCAGGCCGACCTGCAACGAGGCGAGGCGGTCCACGTCACCCTGCGACACCCGCCACCGGGCGTCGGCTCGACGATGCAGCACCCCGAGCCCTGAGCAGGGGGCGTCGAGCAGCACGTGGTCGAACGACGCCGGCCGCAATGGAGGAACGCCCGCGTCACCCACGACCACGCCGACCGAGGCCGAGAGCTCGAGCCGCTCGACGTTCGACGCGATCAGGCCCACCCTCGCTGGCCGCAGGTCCATCGCCACGACCCGCGCGCCGGCGTTCGCGAGACCGGTTGCCTTCCCTCCCGGGGCCGCACACAGGTCAGCCACGACGTCACCCGCCGAGACCCCGACGGCGTCGACCACGAGCTGCGACGCCGTGTCCTGCACGTAGCCGTCGGCGCGCGTCGTCACCGACGGGGCCAGGTTCATCGTCTCGAGCGCGTCGAGCGCGTCGGCGTCGCCGAGCTCGGCCCGCAGGCGTGCCACGATCCAGTCGGGGTAGCTGAGGCGGGTCGCGTCGTCGGGCCACGCCACACCGTCGGGCGACGCGACGAGATCCGCGACCCGACGGAGCACCGCGTTGACCAGTCCCCGGAACCGACCGGACACCGCGCCCACCGTCGACGCCACCGCGGCGTGCTTCGGGATCTCGGTGAAGGCGAGCTGGTACACCCCGACACGCAGCGCCGCCCGGGCGCGCGGCGGCGGATCGCTGCTCAGGAACGCGTCGGCCAGGTGGTCGCAGGCGCGGCGCATGCGAAGGGAGCCGTAGACGAGATCGGTGACGAGCCCGCGGTCGCGGGCGTCGAGCCCCGAGCGCTCGAGGGCAGGGCTGAGGGCGAGATTGGCGTAGGCGTGGTCGCGGTCGATCCGTTCGAGGGTCTCGATGGCGACGCGCCGAGCGGCACTGCCCGGATCCCTCACGGGCCGAGCACGATCGAGTCGGCGTGGACGCCGCGCCACCAGTCCGCCGCGGCGATCGCGCGGCGGCCTGCGGGCTGGACGACCCCCAGCTCGAGCACGCCTGCCCCGGTCGCGACCACGACCGATCTCTCGCCGGTGGTCGTCCCGGGTGGACCGCCACCATCAGTGCCACCCACCGTCGCGGCGGGGATCTTGAACCGCTCACCGTCAAGGGTGGTCCACGCGCCGCCGAGGCGAACCACCCGCTCGAGGTCGACGGCCGGCCGGGTCCAGTCGAGGCGTCGTTCCTCGGGCTCGAGCTTGGACGCATAGGTCGCCTCGCCGGCCTGGGGCGAGGCGTGCCCGAACCCTTCGCGGAGCGCGGTCGACAGCAGCTCGATGCCGTCGTCAACGAGCTCCGAACGCAGCTCCTCCAGCGTCTTGCCGTCGACGTCGGTCTCGGCGCGGGCGTAGACGCCGCCGGTGTCGAGGCTCTCCTCGACCGCCATCAGGCACACGCCGGTGCGTTCGTCACCGGCGAGGATCGCCCGCTCGACCGGCGCCGCGCCGCGCCACCGCGGCAGCAGGGAGAAGTGCAGGTTGACGAACGGGATCGCTGCGAGGAGATGCGATCGGATCAAGCGGCCGTACGCGACGACGACGCCGAGGTCGATCTCGAGGTCGAGCAACTCGTCGGGATCGTCGGTGACCGGGAGGCCGAGCTCGAGCGCCGCGGCCTTCACCGGCGAGGGGACGAGCGCGGATCCCCGGCCGCGACGCTTGTCCGCAGCGGTGACGACGAGCGCCACCTCGACACCCCAGGCCGCGAGCGCGCGCAGGGGCTCGACCGCCACCTCGGGCGTGCCCAGGTAGGCGACCCGTCGGATCGTGGGGGGCGGGACCGGCAGCCCGGTCACCGGAGCCGGAAGCCGCCGCCGTCGCGCGCCGGCGATCGGGCGAGCTCGGCGTCGCGGGCGAGCTGCATCTCACGGAGGGCTCGCTTGGCCACCTTCGTCTGGTCGTCGTCGAGATGCTCGAGCAGCAGCACGCCGTCGAGATGGTCGAGCTCGTGCTGGACCAGACGAGCGAGGAGCTCGTCGGCCTCGAAGTGCACCTCGTTGCCGTCGAGGTCGATGCCGGTGACCTCGATCTGCTTGGGCCGGCAGATCTCGAAGTAGTTGCCGGGGAACGACAGGCAACCCTCCTCGAACCACCACTCACCGTCGGAGCCGGTGATCGTCGGGTTGATGAGCACCTGGGGGTCGTCGCCGGTGTCGTACACGAAGAAGCGCTTCTGCACGCCGACCTGGGGCGCAGCCAGCCCGATGCCGGGGGCGTCGTACATGGTGGTGAACATGTCCTCGGCGAGCTTCGCGAGGCGACCGTCGATCTCGGTGACGTCGGGCGTGCGTTCGCGCAGCACCGGGTCGCCGACCAGACGGATCGCGTAGGGCGCCATGGGCTCAAGGCTACCGTTCGACCGGTGGAGCCCCCGCAGCGCCCGCCCCGTGGCAGCGGTCACGTCCCGGGCCACTACTACGACGAGGCGCCCACCGTCGCGTCTCGTACCGGGACGGTGCGCCTCACCCTGCCCGACCTCACCGTCGACCTCACCACCGATCGCGGGGTGTTCTCCGCCGATGCGATCGATGCCGGCACGAAGTACCTCCTCACCGACGCCCCACACCCACCCGGCACCGGGGTGCTCGTCGACCTGGGGTGCGGCTACGGCCCGATCGCGATCTCGCTCGCCCGCCGCTCCCCGGCCGCGACGGTGTGGGCCGTGGACGTCAACGAGCGGGCCCGCGATCTGTGCCGCGCCAACGCGGCGGCGAACGGGTGCGACAACGTGATCGTCGTCGCACCGGCGGAGGTGCCCGAGGCGCTGGTGGTCGACGGCATCTGGTCCAACCCACCGATCCGGGTCGGCAAGGCCGCCCTCCACGAGATGCTCACCTCGTGGCTCGGACGGCTCGCCCCCACCGGGAGCGCTTGGCTGGTCGTGCAGCGGCACCTCGGCGCCGACAGCCTGGTGCGGTGGTTGGACGACCACGGCCACCCCACCCGTCGCCTCGGCTCCCGTCAGGGCTACCGGATCCTCGAGGCGTCACCCCGTGCGTGAGCTCGGCTCGACCGACCTCAAGCGACTGCACCGCGAGTGGCGGCGCCGCACCGCCGGGCGACTCGACGTTGCCCTCGACGGCATCCAGGGCCCGTTCAACGTCGGGGCGATCCTGCGCACCGCTGCGGCGTATCGGGTCGGGACGCTCTGGCTCACGGATCACTCGACCGGGCCGGACCATCCCAAGGTCGGGCGCACCTCGCTCGGCACCGAGCGCTACCTCGACGTGGTGCGCCATCCGACCATCGTCGACGTCGCGGAGGCCGTGCGCGACAAGGGCCTGCGCATGGTCGGGGTCGAGCTTGCCGACGAGGCGGTCCCGCTGCACGAGCTCGACCTGCGCGGTGACGTGTGCCTGGTGGTCGGCAACGAGGATCACGGGATGACCCGCGACGGGTTGGCGGCGTGTGACGCCGTCGGGTTCGTGCCCCAGCTCGGACGCATCGGTTCGCTGAACGTCGCGACGGCGGCCTCGATCGCGATGTACGAATGGGCCCGCCAGCAGTGGGCGCCCTGATCTTTGCGTTCAGATGCATTCGCTCAGGACAGCCGCATCGGATCGATCTGGAGCCGGAGCCGGCCACTCGGTCGCGGGGTGGTCGCGAGCTGGTCGAGCAGTGCCCGGCGGTCCTCGGCGACGAGCAGCCACTCATCACCGGACGGGCGGACCTCGACGCCGAGGGGAGCGCCGAACGCCTCGACGAAGTCGGGAGCACCCGCGCCACCGACCAACGCCATGGTGACCGCGGGTGGGAAGCCGAGCCGCTCGCGCCGCGTCCGCTCCGCCTCCATCACGATGCCCGGGTCCGCGGCGATCGCAGCGCGGATCACCTCGTGGTCCGGCACCCGGGTCTGGGCGACGACGCGACCACCTCCGTCGCGCCCACCCACGAGTCGCGCGGCGCGGGCGAGCAGCGCCAGCGCCTCCTCGGCGGCTCGGTAGCGGCGGGCCAGCAGCTCGTTGTCGAGATCGAGGAACGCTACGACCGCGGCTGCAGGCACCCGATGCAGCGCGGCTTCGGTGCCGACGTAGACCCGCGCGGGATCGAGGCTGCCTGACGGGGTCCGACCCGTCAGCTCGACCACCGGTTCGCGCAGCAGGGCCTCGAGCTCGTCGCGAGCGCGAGCGACACCCATCCGCAGCCGCTTGAACGCCGTCGCACCACACACCTGGCACACGACGGGACGTTCGGTTCCGCACCGCGGGCAGCGCAGCTCCTCGTGGCCCTCGGGGTCGAGTGACTCCTGGGCGACGGCGGCATCACACCGCTCACACTGCGCGATCGAGGCGCAGGTCCGGCACGCCAACAGCCGAGCCCGGCCGGTGCGATTGAGGACGCACACCGCGACACCGTCGCCGCGCAGTGCCCGGACCAGTCGGCCTGAGAAGAGGCTGGCCCGCCCGGGATCGTCGTCACGACGGTCGATCGCCTCCACGACGGGCCATCCACGGCGCTCCGCTGCACGCGTCGGCGCGACGAGCGGGGTCCGGGCGACGGCCTCGAGGGACGGGCAGGGCGACGTGAGGACGGCGGGGACCCGGCCACGCCTGGCCCGCTCGAGGACGACCTCCCGGGCGTGCCAGGTCGGCGAGCCCTCGTTCTGGAGCGCCTCGTCATGCTCGTCGATCACCACGAACGCAGCTGCCGCCGGCATGGGAGCGAACGCCGCGGCCCGCGCCCCCACCACCACTCGACCTCCGGCCGCGGCAGCGGCCCACTCACGGGGGAACGAGGCGACGACCACCCCCTGTCGGCGAAGTCGCTCCACCACTGCACGAGCCATCGCCTGGGACGGACAGACGACGAGCGCGTCACCACGTTTCGCCGCGGCGACGGCCACGGCGATCGGATCGTCACCGGGCGGCACGCGGAGCACCGTGCGGGGTCCGTCGAACGCGGCGGTGTGGTCTGGGGCTTCGACCGGTCGGCCTCGTCCGGGCGGCGGCAGCGCGACCACCATCGACGGTGGTGATGCCGCCCGGAGGAACGTCGCCAGTCGGCCGGCCCACCGCCATGACGCCCATCGGCAGAGCTCGATCATCTCCGGCGACGGGCCGACTCCGGAGACCTTGGCCACCGACACCAACGTCACCCCAAGCTCGGGTTCCACGTCGATCGCCGTCACCCACCCGCCGACGCGGCGGCCGTGCAGGGGGACGCGCACCATGGCGCCGACGCCGACCGAGCGCGCGCCAGCCAGCGCGCCCGGCAGTAGGTAGTCGAACTCGCGGTCGATCGCCGGGACGTCCGGGAGCACCCGGACGACTCGGCCGTCGTTCACGGTCGGTGGGTCGGGATCCGGCGCACCGAGACCGTTGCTGAGGTGGAGCTCAGAGCCCGAGGGCGGACTTCAGGGCATCGACCCGGCTGGGCTGCTCCCAGGTGAACCCGTCGCCGGTCCGACCGAAATGGCCGTAGGCCGCGGTGGGCTTGAAGATCGGCCGGCGCAGGTCGAGGTCACGCACGATCGCCGCGGGACGAAGGTCGAAGACCTCCTTCACGGCCTGCTCGACCTTGTCCGGGTCGACGGTGGCGGTCCCGAAGGTCTCGACCAGGATCGAGATGGGATGCGCCATGCCGATGGCATAGGCGACCTGGACCTCGCAGCGCGAGGCGGCACCCGAAGCGACCACGTTCTTGGCCACCCAGCGAGCTGCGTAGGCGGCCGAACGGTCGACCTTGGATGGGTCCTTGCCCGAGAACGCGCCGCCACCGTGGCGGGCGGCCCCGCCGTAGGTGTCGACGATGATCTTGCGACCGGTCAGGCCGCAGTCACCGACCGGGCCGCCGATCACGAACTTTCCGGTCGGATTGACGAAGACCTCGTAGTCGTCGTCGGCGAACTGCGCGGGCACGACCGGGCGGATGACCTGCTCGATCAGGTCGGGACGGATCGACAGGTCGCGGTCGATGCCGTCGTTGTGCTGGGTCGAGATGAGGACGGTCTTGAGCCGGACCGGCCGGTTGTCCTCGTACTCGAAGGTCACCTGGGTCTTGCCGTCGGGGCGCAGGTACGGCACGGCGCCCGACTTGCGGACCTCGGCGAGGCGCTCGGCCATGCGGTGGGCGAGGTTGATCGGCAGCGGCATCAAGACGTCGGTCTCGTCGCAGGCGTAGCCGAACATCATCCCCTGGTCGCCCGCGCCCTGCTTGTCGAGCTGGTCGGACTCACCGGCAGATCCCGAGCGGACCTCCTCGGAGTCGTCGACGCCCTGCGCGATGTCGGGCGACTGCTCGTCGAGGGCCACCATCACGCCACACGTGTTGCCGTCGTAGCCGAAGGACTCGCGGTCGTAGCCGATGCCGTTGATCGTGTCGCGGGCGATGCTCGGAATGTCGACGTAGGCCGACGTCGAGATCTCGCCGGCGACGATGCACAGACCGGTGGTCACCATCGTCTCGCACGCCACACGCGCGGACGGGTCCTCACGCAGGATGGCGTCGAGGATCGAGTCCGAGATCTGATCGGCCATCTTGTCGGGATGGCCCTCGGTCACCGACTCGGAGGTGAAGGTCCAGCTGGTCATCGGGTTGTCGCTCCTGTGTTGGTGTTGGCCGGTGCCGAACGTTCCTCCACGACGACGTCGAGGAGCGCCGCGGCGACGGCACGCTTGTCGGCGAGGGGAACATGGATTTCCCTCCCCGATGCGGTGATGATCACCACCGCGTTGGTGTCGTGCTCGAACCCCACACCCGGAGCCGACACGTCGTTGGCCACGATGACATCCGCGCTCTTGCGGGTCAATTTGCCCCTGGCGTGCGCAACGAGGTCCGAGGTCTCCGCGGCGAAGCCGACGATCGTCTGACCCGGGGTCTTGCCCGCGCCGAGACCGGCGAGGATGTCGACGGTCGGGACCAGGACGACGTCCGGCGGGCCGCCGTCCTTCTTGAGCTTCTGATCGGCGGTGTCGGCGGGGCGGAAGTCGGCCACCGCCGCGGCCATCACGACGACATCGGCCGACCCGGCATGGGCCGACACGGCACGGTGCATCTCGTCGGCCGTCTCGACCGCGACGCGGTCGATGCCGGGCGGGACCGGGAGTGAGGTCGTGGTGATCAGCGTGACCTTGGCGCCGCGGGCCGCTGCCTCTTCGGCCACGGCGTGGCCCTGCTTGCCGGAGCTACGGTTGCCGACGAAACGGACCGGATCGATGGGCTCGCGGGTTCCACCCGCGGCGACGACCACTCCGAGGCCGTCGAGGTCCTTCGGCCCGAGGCATCGCTCGACCGCAGCGACGATGGTGGCCGGTGTGGCGAGGCGACCGTGGCCGACGTCGCCGCCCGCGAGGCGGCCCGACTCGGGGTCGACCACGACCACTCCACGGCGGCGCAGCACCTCGAGGTTCTCCTGCACCGCCGGGTGCTCCCACATCTCGGTGTGCATGGCCGGGCAGACCACGACGGGTGCACGGGTCGCGAGCAGCGTCGAGGTCAACAGGTCGTGGCTGTAGCCGGATGCATAGGCCGACAGGACACGAGCGGTGGCGGGCGCCACGACGACCAGGTCGGCTCGCTGGCCGAGCGTGGTGTGCGGGATGGGGTCGTGATCGTCGAAGAGCGACGTGCGGACGGGCTCCGACGCCAACGCCGAGAACGTGGTGGCGCCCACGAAGCGCTGCGCCCCGGCGGTCATGACCGGCGTGACCCAGGCGCCGCCGTCGACCAGGCGACGGCAGACCTCGATCGCCTTGTACGCCGCGATGCCGCCCGTCACGCCGAGAACGATTCGGCGACCTTCCAGCACGAGCTCCCCGGATCCCGTCCGGTCAGGACTCGTCGCCGGCCTCGACGGCGCTCGCCTCGGCGGCGCCGTCGGCCTCGGCCTCGGGATCGATCTCGACGCCGACGATCTTGTCGGCCGCGATCTCCTGGAAGGCGATCGAGAGGGACTTCGACGCGGTCGACGTGACCTGCGGCGGCACGATGGTGCCGAGCCCATCGCCCAGCTGGCCGTAGTAATCGTTGATCTGGCGGGCGCGAGTCGCTGCCAGCGCGACGAGACCGAACTTCGAGTGGGTCCGGCCGAGGAGCTCCTCGACCCGTGGCTCCATCATGGTGTCGAAGCGATCGGACATGTGTCTCCTGATCTCGCCCAGCCGAAGCCAGGTTCGTGGTGAAGGGGGGCAACGGGCGCGCGGAGGCAGCCGCGAAGCCTGGAGATGCTATCAGTCCTCGCCCCTCCGACCCATTCAGGCCCCCGCAGCCCGCGCCTTGGCGATCAGCGCCTCGACCCGTTCGACGGCCTGGTCGAGGTCGTCGTTGACCACCACCACGCTGCCGAGCTCGCGAGCCCGGGCCGCCTCCTCCACCGCCTTCGTCAGGCGCTGCTCGACGCGTTCGGGTGGATCTCCCCTGCGACGGAGCCGTTCGGCCTGGACCTCCTGGGACGGTGCTTCGACGAAGATCGAGAGGGCGTCGGGGTAACGGTCGAGCACCGCCGCCGCCCCCACCGTGTCGATCTCGAACAGCACGTCACAACCCTCCGGTGGGTCCGGCAGAGGACTGCCCTGGAGGTAGTCGAGGAACTCGACCCACTCCAGGAAGCCGCCGTCGGCCACGTGCTGCTCGAACTCCGGGCGGGTCACGAACCGGTAGGCATCGGCGGCCTCGCCCGGGCGGCGGTCGCGAGTCGTCCACGACCGGCTGAGCCACAGCCTCGGGTCGCGCTCGACCAGCCGCTCGACGATCGTCCCCTTGCCGGCGCCACCGGGCCCGGAGATCACCACGATCACGGCGACGCCCCGAAGACCTCGAGCACCGCCGCGGCGTCGAGCCCACCGAGTGGTGCCTGCTCGTCGATCCCGGCCGAGGCGAGCGCCCGCCGACAGGTGACCTTTCCCCATCCGGGCAGGGATTCGAGCACGGTGACGGCATGGAGCCGTGCCACCAGCGGCTCGGACGCGGCCCGTTCGAGCACCCTGGCGAGGACGACCCGACCCGAGCTCAGGTCGTCGACCAGGCGCTCGCGAGTCGTGCGAGCCTCCTCCGCCCAGGCCAGCGCCTGAGCGCGGGTCATCGGGCTCGTCACTGCCTCGTCGTGCGTCACCGGATCGGGAGGAGTCATCCGGCGACGGCGGAGGCCACCTCCGCCGCGGCCGCGACCGGGTCCGGCGCCTCGGTCACCGCGCGGCCGATGACCAGGAGATCGGCGCCATTGGCCGCCGCCTCCTGGGGTGTTGCTGCTCGGGCCTGATCATGGGTCGATGCTCCGGGGAGTCGGATCCCCGGCACTACCCGCCGCAGGCGAGGCGCGAGCTCGCGGGCCGTCTGCAGATCCGACGCTGCCAGGATGAGCCCGCCACACCCGCCTTCGAGCGCGACCCGAACGCGGTTGGGAACGATGTGAGGAGGGGCGGTGTCGTCGCTGGTCAACACGGTGACGGCGAGCGCCACCGGCGGATCGAGGCCGGCCTGCGCGGCCCCGTGGGCGAGGCCCTCGACCCCCGCCTTGAGCATGTCGACGCCCCCACGGGCGTGGAGGGTCAGGTAGTGGACGCCCAGCGCCCCGAGCACGCGCGTCGCCCGGTTGACCGTCGTCGGGATGTCGAACAGCTTCAGATCGAGGAACACCGAGTAGCCCATGTCGCGCAACGAGCCGATGGCGTCGGGCCCCGACGCGCTGAACAGCTCGAGGCCGATCTTGGCCACGCCGAAGTACGGCCGCATCAGTGTCGCCAGCCGGTGCGCCTCGACGAGGTCGTCGGTGTCGATCGCGAGCGCGAGGCGGTCGCGCACCGCGTCGTCGACCACCCGGCTGGTCTCCGCCCCGTTCAACTCAGCCATGTCCGCCTCCGCACAGCTCCTTGACGGTCGTCACGGCGTGACGCCGGCACCACTCCCCGACCTCGGCGAGCACCGATCCGCAGGCACGGGGATCGGCGAAGGACGCCGTCCCGACCTGTATCGCGCTGGCGCCCGCGAGCATCATCTCCACCGCGTCCGATCCCGTCGAGATGCCTCCCACCCCGACGATCGGTAGGTCCGGGAGAGCGACGTGGCAATCGTAGACAGCCCGAACCGCCACGGGATGAACCGCAGGTCCCGAGAGCCCTCCCCCACCGGCGCCGAGCACCGGGCGCCGGGTCTCGGGATCGATGACCATCCCGAGCAGGGTGTTCACGAGTGTGACCGCCTCGGCGCCCGCGTTCTGGGCGGCGGCGGCGACGTCGACGAGCCGGTCGGTGTTCGGGCTCAGTTTCGCCCACCTCGGCCGGCCCGCCGCCTGCGTGGCCGCGATCACCGCCGAGCTCGCGGCCGGATCGTGAGCGAAGAGGTGACGGCCCCCGTCGAGGTTCGGACAGCTCAGGTTCACCTCCACCGCCACCACCGAGCCCGGTGCGTCGGCCAGCATCTCGGCCGCCCTGCGGTACTCCTCCACGGTACGCCCCCAGATCGAGACCACGACCGTGGCGTCCGCGTCGAGGAGCTCGGGGAGGTCGTCGCGGAGCCAGGCAGCCACACCGGGGCCCTGGAGGCCGACCGAGTTGATCATCCCGGCAGCGGTCTCGTGGACCCTGGGGGCGGGGTTGCCGGCCCACGGCTCGGCGGACAGCGACTTCACCACGACCGCACCCAACGAGCCGAGATCGACGTAGCGGCCGAGCTCGGCGCCATGACCGATGGTCCCCGACGCCGCCATCACCGGGTTGGCGAGGTGCACGGACCCGACGTCGACGGCCAGGTCGACGCCCTCGTCGCCGACCACTCCCCCGTTCATGCCGACCGAACCGCGTCGCGGGCGCGTCGTTCTACGCATGTTCGGTGGAGGAGGGCTCGTCGTGGGTCGATCCGGCGGCCGGTGTGCGCCAGACGCCGCGGTGGTATTCCTGCAGGGGTCGCACGACCAGCTCGTGGCGCGCCGACTCGGCGATGCCGTTTGCCGCGGCGAGCGCTGCCGCCGCGGTGGTGAGCAACGGGACGTGGTGCGCGCCGGCTGCGGTGCGGATGTAGGCCCCGTCCGCGCGGGGCCCGCGGCCCCGTGGCGAATTCACCACGAGCTGCACGCGGCCGGTGGCGATGAGGTCGACGGCGTGCTGGCCGCCGTCGGGGTCGGCATCGGACAGCTTCGACACCACCGTCGCGACCGGCACGCCCTCGTCCATGAGGTGTTTGGCGGTGCCTTCGGTGGCGACGATCGTGAACCCCTGATCCACGAACGCTCGCGCAGCGAGGGCGCCGGTCCGCTTGTCGCGATCGGCGAGCGACATGAACACGGTGCCCTCGGTGGGCATCCGATCTCCTGCCGCCAGCTGTGACTTCGCGAACGCCTGGCCGACGGTGAGGTCGATGCCCATCACTTCGCCCGTCGAGCGCATCTCCGGGCCCAGCAGCGCATCGGCGTCGGGGAAGCGGTTGAACGGCAGCACCGCCTCCTTCACCGCGACGTGGTCGCCCTCGACCGGCGTGCCCAGCAAGCCCTCGTCACGCACTTCGGCCAACGTCGCCCCGCACATGACCCGCGCCGCGACCTTGACCAGCGGCACCCCGGTCGCCTTCGCGACGAAGGGCACGGTCCGTGAGGCGCGGGGGTTCGCCTCGATCACGAACACCTGGGCGGCTTCGGGGTTGTCGGCCGAGCGCTTCACCGCGAACTGCACGTTGATCAGCCCGATCACGTCGAGCTCCTCCGCGATGCGGTGCGTGTAGTCCGAGATGATCGCGACGGTCCCGGCCGACAGCCCGACCGGCGGGATGATGCAGGCCGAGTCCCCGGAGTGGACCCCGGCCTCCTCGACGTGCTCCATGATCCCGCCGATCACGACCTCGCCGCTGTGGTCGCGGATCGCATCGACGTCGACCTCGGTCGCGTCCTCGAGGAAGCGATCCACCAGCACGGGCCGCTCGGCGGAGAGGCCTCCCTCGCGGCTGAGGCCGCCGAGGCCGGCGAGCGTCTCCATCGCCGTTCGCAACCCGTCGTCCTCGTAGACGATCTCCATCGCGCGACCGCCGAGCACATAGCTCGGGCGCACGAGTGCCGGGTAGCCGATGCGACCGGTGATCGCGAGCGCGCCCTCGACATCGGACGCGGTACCTCCCGCGGGCTGGGGGATCTCGAGGCGGGCGCACAGCGCGTTCCAACGGTCGCGGTCCTCGGCGAGGTCGATCGAGTCGGGGCTGGTACCGAGGATCAGCTCGCGGGGCAACACGTCCGCGAGCTTGAGCGGGGTCTGACCGCCCAGGGACACGATGACGCCGACGAGCGACCCGCCGCCCGCCGTTGCGGAGCGACGCTCGGCGTCGATCACGTCGAGGACCGCCTCTGTCGTGAGTGGTTCGAAGTACAGACGGTCGGAGGTGTCGTAGTCGGTCGACACCGTCTCGGGGTTGCAGTTGACCATGATCGTCTCGTAGCCCGCCTCGGCGAGCGCGAAGCAGGCGTGAACGCAGCAGTAGTCGAACTCGATCCCCTGCCCGATGCGATTCGGACCGGACCCCAGGATGATGACCTTGCGTCGCGACGACGGGGCGACCTCGCTCACGTCCTCGAACGTGCCGTAGTGGTAGGGCGTCTCCGCCTCGAACTCGGCGGCACAGGTGTCGACCGTCTTGTAGGTGACCTCGACCCCGGCCGCGAGCCGCCGCTCCCGCACCACCGACTCGGCCACGTCCCACAGGTAGGCGAGCTGCGCGTCGCCGAAGCCGAGCCGCTTGGCTCGGCGCCAGTCGGTGCGGCCCATCGAGTCGAGCCCGACCGACACGATGTGCTCGCGCTCCTCGGAGATCATCGAGATCTGGTCGAGGAACCAGGGGTCGATCCTCGACGCCTCGTGCACCGCCTCGATGCCGAGGCCACGACGCAGGGCCGCCTCGACCTGGTGGATGCGCTCGGGTGTGGCGATCGCGACCGCCGCGAGCAGGTCGTCGTCAGATCGCTCGTCGTCGGACCGCTCACCAGGGTCGGCGTTGAGCCCGGAGCGGCCGTGTTCCAACGATCGAACCGCCTTCTGGAGCGACTCGGGGAACGTCCGACCGATCGCCATCGCTTCGCCCACCGACTGCATCTGGGTGCCGAGGACCCCGGACGTGCCGGGGAACTTCTCGAACGCCCATCGCGGGATCTTCGTGACCACGTAGTCGATCGTGGGCTCGAAGCTGGCGGGCGTCTCGCGCAGCACCTCACCGGTGTCGGGATCGCGGACCTGGGTGATGTCGTTCGCGATCTCATCGAGCGTGTAGCCCACCGCGAGGCGAGCCGCGATCTTGGCGATGGGGAACCCGGTCGCCTTCGACGCCAGTGCGGACGACCGACTCACGCGGGGGTTCATCTCGATCACCACGATCTGGCCGGTGCCGGGGTGCAGTGCGAACTGCACGTTCGACCCGCCGGTCTCCACTCCGACGCGGCGCAGGCAGGCGAAGGCGGCGTCGCGCATCTGCTGGTACTCGACGTCGGACAGTGTCTGCGCGGGGGCGACCGTGATCGAGTCGCCGGTGTGGACCCCCATCGCATCGACGTTCTCGATGGAGCAGATGACGACGCAGTTGTCGGCCTTGTCGCGCATGACCTCGAGCTCGAACTCCTTCCACCCGGCGATGGAGCGCTCGATGAGGATCTCGGTGATCGGGCTCGCGTGGAGCCCGTTGGCGGCGATGTGGTCGAACTCCTCCGCGGTCGAGGCGATGCCGGTGCCCTTGCCGCCGAGGATGAACGCGGGGCGGATCACCACGGGCAGACCGATCCGGTCGACGATCTCGCGGGCCTGGTCCATCGTCGCCGCGGTCCCCGACTCGGGGACCGACAGACCGATCTCGATCATCGCCTGCTTGAACTGCTCGCGGTTCTCCGCGGTGGAGATCGCCTCGGCCCGTGCCCCGATCAGCTCGACGCCGTAGCGGTCGAGGACGCCGGCCTCGACCAGCTCCATCGCCAGGTTGAGCGCGGTCTGCCCCCCGAGTGTGGGCAACAGCGCGTCGGGGCGCTCCTTGGCGATGATCCGCTCCAGCACGTCGACCGCGAGTGGCTCGACGTAGGTGGCGTCCGCGAAGTCGGGGTCGGTCATGATCGTCGCGGGGTTGGAGTTGGCGAGGACGACCCGGTACCCCTCCTCGCGCAGCACCCGGCAGGCCTGGGTGCCCGAGTAGTCGAACTCGCACGCCTGACCGATCACGATCGGGCCGGCGCCGATGATGAGGATCGACTCGATGTCGTCACGGCGCGGCATCAGCGCTCACCGTCCATCAGGTCGGCGAACCGGTCGAAGAGGTACCGGGAGTCATGGGGCCCCGGCCCGGCCTCTGGGTGGTACTGCACGGCGAAGGCCGGCACGTCGGTGCAGCGGAAGCCCTCGAGGGTCTGGTCGTTGAGGTTGACGTGGGTCACCTCGACACCGGCGACGCCGTCGAGGTCGACGCAGTAGTTGTGGTTCTGAGCCGTGATCTCGACCTTTCCGGTGGCTTCGTCGCGCACCGGGTGGTTCCCGCCATGGTGGCCGAAGGGCAGCTTGAAGGTCTTGGCACCGACCGCGGTCGCCAGCAGCTGGTGTCCGAGGCAGATGCCGAAGACCGGGACCGTGCCGAGCAGACCGCGCAACGTGTCGACCACGCCCCCCACCGCGGCTGGGTCGCCGGGGCCGTTGGAGAGAAAGACACCGTCGGGGCCGAGCGAGAGGATGTCGTCCGCGGTGGCGGACGCGGGGACCACCTCGACGGTGGCCATGCCCGCGAGGTTGCGCAGGATGGTGGTCTTGATGCCGAGGTCGATCGCCACGACGCGCCGGCCGGTTTCCAACCCGGCCCCGAATTCGGACTCGTAGCGGTACGGCGCGTCACAGCTCACGGCGGTCGCGAGATCGATGCCGGTGGTGCCCGGCTCGGCGATCGCGGCAGCGGCCAGGGTGTCGAGCTCCGCGGTGCCGAACGCCCCGGGCAGGGCACCGTGGTCGCGGAGGTGGCGGGTGAGCCGACGCGTGTCGACCCCGCCGATCGCGGCGATGCCGTGACGGCGGAGGTAGGTGTCCAGGTCGTCCGATGACCGCCAGTTGCTGCGCCGCCGCGCCATCTCCCGGAGCACGATCCCGCGGCAGCGTGGCCGGGGCGACTCGTCGTCGGTGGCGGTCACGCCGTAGTTGCCGAGGTGGGTGGTCGTGAAGGTGATGATCTGGCCGGCGTAGGACGGATCGCTGATGACCTCCTGGTAGCCGGTCATCGTGGTGTTGAACACGACCTCACCGCTCACGACGCCGTCGGGCGGCTCGGCGCCGAGGATCTCTCCCTCGAACACGGTGCCGTCGGCCAGCACCAACGCACCGGGCTCGACGACTCGGGGATCTGACGGACGCGAACGAAAAACGCCGCCCGGATCGGGCGGCGCGGGGCGGCTGGAAGGAGCCAAAGCTCAAGATCCTCTCTGTCCGTGCGGGCCTCACGGGACCCGCTTCACGGTCAGGAGTGCACCCTAGCGTTGCGCGACCCCGTCCAGCACCACGACCTCGCCGTCGTGGAGCGTGTGGCGGACACGACCCCGAACCTTGCGCCCCACGTAGGGGACGTTCGACGATCGGCTCGCCCCTCCGGAGCCATCGATGACCCAGGTGGCATCGGGGTCGATCACGCACAGGTTGGCCGGACGGTCCTCGACGATGGGCCCACCGTGGCGGTGCGCGACGCCGGCGATCCGCGCCGGGTGCCACGACAGCCGGGCGATCACCTCGGACACATCGAGGCCGAGCTCGGTCAGGGCCAGCGCCAAGGCGTACTCGAGGCCCAACATGCCGGGCGGCGCCTCGTCGAAGGGGCGTTCCTTCTCGTTCGCGGGGTGCGGTGCGTGATCGGTGGCGATCGCGTCGATGACGCCCGTGACCAGCCCGTCGCGGATCGCGGCCACGTCACCCGCCGACCGGAGCGGGGGGTGAACCTTGTACACCGCGTCATAGTCCTTGCAGCATTCGTCGGTCAGCGTGAAGTGATGCGGTGCCGCCTCGGCGGTCACCGGCAGCCCGGCGCTCCTCGCCGCCGAGACCATCGCGACCGACCCGGCCGTCGAGAGGTGCTGGAAGTGCACGCGCGCGCCGGTGAGCCGGCACAGCGCGATGTCGCGCATCACCATCAGCTCCTCGGCCTCCGACGGTTGTCCCGGCAGGCCGAGGCGCGCCGACCACTCGCCCTCGTGCATGCAGGTGCCCTCCGAGAGCGACATCACCTCGCAGTGCTGAGCCAGGGTCACACCGAGCCCACTCGCGTACTCGAGCGCCCGGCGCATCAGTCGGTCGTCCTGCACGCCGGTTCCGTCGTCGGTGAAGATCCTCACTCCGAGGTCGGCCATCTCCGCCATGGGACTGAGTGTCTCGCCCTGTCGACCGATGGTGATCGCGCCCGTGACCTCCACGTCGCAGAGGGCGCTGCGGCCGAGCTCCTGCACCTCGCGGACCACGGCCGCTCCGTCGATGGCCGGTGTCGTGTTCGGCATCGCGACGACGCAGGTGAAGCCGCCGAGGGCGGCGCTGCGCGACCCGGTCTCGACCGTCTCCGCCTCCTCCTTGCCGGGCTGACGAAGATGGGTGTGCAGGTCGACGAGCCCCGGGGCGACCACGCAGCCCGACGCGTCGATCACCCGGTCGGCCGACAGGTCGGGGCCCACCGCCGCGATGCGGCCGTCACGGATCACCACGTCGCCCGATCGCTCCCCCGTCTCGTCGACGAGTCGGCCGCCCTTGATCACGAGGTCTCCGGGGGAATCGAGGTCCGCCGCTCGCCGCTCAGACATCGTTGGCCTCCCGGAGCACGTCGAGCTGGGTATTCGATCCGAGCAACTGGAACAGCACCGCCATGCGCACGGCCACCCCGTTGGCGACCTGCTCGACGATCACCGCGTTCGGTGCGTCCGCGACCTCGGGGGCGATCTCCACGCCACGGTTCATCGGGCCGGGATGCATCACGAGCGCCTTCGGTGACAGGAGCGAGTACCGCTCGGAGGTCAGGCCGTAGCGGGTCGAGTACTCCCGCAGCGACGGGACCAGGCCCTCGTCCTGACGCTCGAGTTGCATGCGGAGCAGGTAACAGACGTCGGTGTCCGCGAGCACCCGGTCGAGGTCGTGACTGACCGCGACCGGCCAGCCGTCGAGCGATGGCGGCAACAGGGTCGGCGGGGCGACCAGCGTGACCGCCGCCCCGAGCGTGGTGAAGGCGGAGATCCCGGAGCGGGCGACCCGCGAGTGCTTGATGTCGCCGACGATGGTGATGCGCTTTCCATCCAGCGAGCCGAGGTGGTCGCGGATCGTGAACGCGTCGAGGAGCGCCTGGGTGGGGTGCTCGTGCCACCCGTCGCCGCCGTTGACCACCGACGAGTCGGTCCATCGCGCGATCTGCTGCGGGACACCCGACGACCGATGCCGAACGACGAAGGCGTCGACGCCGAAGGCGTCGATCGTCTGCACCGTGTCGCGCAACGACTCGCCCTTCTTCACCGACGACGACGACACCGAGAAACCCATCACGTCGGCCCCGAGGCGTCGCGCCGCGGTCTCGAAGCTCAGTCGGGTCCGGGTCGAGTCCTCGTAGAACAACGAGACGACCGTGCGCCCCCGCAGCGCCGGCACCTTCGGGATCGAGCGGCGGTTCACCTCCACGAAATGATCGGTGAGACCGAGGAGGCCCTCGATCGCCGAGCGGTCGAGGTCGGCCACCGACAGGAGGTGCTTCACTTCATCATCTCCCCCAGGTCGACGCCGTCCTCGTGCACGTTGACGACCTCGTCGCGACGGGTGGGGAGGTTCTTGCCGACGTAGTCGGGTCGGATCGGCAGCT
>DATEEV010000542.1:0-5237 GCA_035281005.1 Microthrixaceae bacterium
TCCATGAGCTTGGCTGCCAACGCGTCGGGGAGCAGGGATGTGATCTGGTGGGCGAGTTTGCCGATCGGCGCGCCGTGGGCCTCCATGCCGACCGCGTCGATGACGGCGTCGGGACCGCGACCCGAGGTGAGGTCGCGCACCTTCTCCACGATGTCGCCACCTTCGTCGAGGTCGAACGTGGTGACGCCGAATTGGCGAGCACGTTCGATGCGCTCGGGCACGACGTCGATGCCGATGACCTTCGTGGCCCCGCGTTCGACCGCCACGCGGGCGCACATCTCGCCGATGGGGCCGAGGCCCAGCACGACCAGGCTGTCGCCGGGCCGGACCCCCGAGTACTCCACGGCCTGCCACGCCGTCGGGAGAACGTCGGAGAGGAAGACGAACCGGTCGTCTGGCGGGCCCTCGGGGACCTTGATCGCGCCGAACTGGGCGTGGGGGACTCGGAGGTACTCGGCCTGACCGCCGGGCACCTCGCCGTACAGGCGGGTGTAGCCGAACAGCGACGCACCCTTGTCGAACTCACGGTTCTGGGTCGTCTCGCACTGCGAGTGAAGGCCCTCGCCGCACATGAAGCACTCGCCGCAGGAGATGTTGAACGGCACCACGATCCGGTCACCGGGAGAGATCGACGTCACCCCGCTGCCGACCTCCTCGACGATGCCCATCGGCTCGTGGCCGAGGATGTCGCCCTCGGCCATGTACGGGCCCATCACCTCGTAGAGGTGCAGGTCCGAACCGCAGATGCCACTCGAGGTGACCCGGATGATCGCGTCGGTCGGCTCCTCGAGCGCAGGGTCGGGCACCGACTCGACCCTCACATCTCGCTTCCCGTGCCACGTCACTGCCCGCATCGGAGCCTCCTTCGTCAGCGGTCGGAGCGATATGACCTCCTACCCCTCGCGCGCGGGCTGCAGACCGCGAAGCGTCGAGTCTCGGCTCGATCACGGCGGTCTCGCCTCGCGTCGCTCAGGCGAGCAGCGTGTCGATGGGGGTGCTCCGGCTCAGCACGTCGGCGGCGAGGTCGGTGAGGAGGATGTTGTGTCGCCGTGCGTGGTTCCGGAGGACGGCGAAGGCGGCGGACATGTCGACGTCGCATTGCTGGGCGACCATTCCCTTGGCCTGTTCGATGACCACCCGGCTGTCGAGCGCGGTCTGAAGTTGTCGTTCGCGGACGACGGCCTCGCGGACGACTCGGTCCTGCACCATGGCGATGGTCGACACGTCAGCGAGGGCCTGTGCCAATGTCAGGTCCGCCTCGTTGAGTCCGCCGGGTTGGGTCATGAAGAGGTTGAGGCACCCGAGTGTCTCGGCCCGGAGCCGGAGCGGGACCGCGCAGACAGAATGGAACCCGTGGCGGAGCGCCTCCGAGCTGAACCGGGGCCACTCCGACGTCTGCCGCAGGTCTGGAGTCTCGACGACGCGGCCCGTCCGATAACAGGTGAGGCATGGGCCGTCGTCGTTCTGGACCTGGAGCAGTTCGAGCAGCTCGGCTTCCTCGTTCGACGCGGCGAGGACCCGGAGCCGTTCCTGGTCGTCGGCGAGGAGGATGCCGGCAGCGGACGCGTCGAGCAGCTCGAGCGCTCGCTGCGTGAGGAGCGTGAGGAGGTCGATCGCGTCGAACTCGTCGACCATCGAGTCGACCAGCTCGACGAAGGTGTGGGTGGCGAGCGTCTCTCGCCCTCCGGTGTTCGTGGGGATGGATTCGTTCACTGTTCGGCACCCCCTTGGTCGCCGAGGTGGTGAGAGAGCCTGAGTCGTCGAGCGACGATGTCGGCGGCGACGTCGCCGACGGGACGGTCCTGTGAGTAGGCATGGGCCCGGATCCGGGCGAGCGCGACGGCGGGCGTGACCTCGAGCTGGGCCGACACCATCCCCGTCGCCTGATGGACCTCGGCGCGATGGGCGACGGCGTCGTCGAGCGCGGGCGCGATCGTGTCGTCGCGGACCATGTGCAGGGTGGCTGCGGTGAGAACTTCTGCGAGCATCTCGGCGTCGTCGTATTGCGTGTCGGTCAAGGGTCCCGATTCATCCTGATAGAGCGTGAGCACACCGATTCTGGCGCGTTCGATCCGCATCGGGAAGGCGAAGACCGCGCCGATGCCGCGCCCTGCGGCCGACTGCGCGAATGCGGGCCACCGGGTCTCGGTGCCCACGTCGATGTTCGGCGCAGCGACGACCGTGCGGCTGGCGAAGGCGTCCTGGCATGGCCCCTCCCCGAGGGTGAACTGGAGGTCCTCCATGAACGATGTCCGGGTGTCGGACGCGCACACCGGTCCGGCTGCCGTTCCCCCCATCAAGGTGATGCCGGCACCGCTCACGCCGAGCACGTGCACGCACGCGTCACAGAGGCCTCCACCTCGCACCGAGGCCTGGACGGCGAACGCGGCGGCGATCCGCACCGAGCGCTCAGACACCGCTGACGCCCTCCGCTCGCTCCGGGACCTTGAGCACGGCCCCTCCTCGGACAGCGACGGACGCCGTCGTATCGAATGCGACCGACGCGGGAAGCGGATCGTAGGCCCCTTCTCCGCCGGTCTTCGATGCGGCCGGACCTCCCCGATGCTGAGTGTGTCGTTTCGTTCCCGATCGCGTGGCCGGGCGGTTGCGGAGCGCGATCAGTCGCTGTGGGTCCGGCCAGCACACCTGGGTCGCCCAGCCCAGGCGTTCGAACAGTCGAATCGCCGTGGCACCGCCGTCCACCTGGTGGGGGAGCGCACCGTGGCGGGCCGACTGGGGGTAGGCGTGGTGGAGGTTGTGAAACGACTCGCCCAGCGACAACACCGAGAGCCAGGCGACGTTTCGGCTCTGGTCCCGCGTGGGGAACGGCCGTCGTCCAAGGGTGTGACAGATCGAGTTCACGCTCCACGTGATGTGATGGAGCAACATCATCCTGACGAGCCCCGCCCACAGGAACGTCCTGAGCGCGCCGGTCACAGTGCCGGACAGCATCCAGCCGAGCCCGAGCGGTAGAACGAGGCCTCCGATCGCGAACCACCCCCATCGGCGAGCAATCCAACGAAGGTCGCGATCGGCTTGCAGGTCGGCAGCGAATGCCTGCTCGTCGGGCGGGTCCGCGGTGAACAGCCATCCGACGTGTGCGTGCGCCAGCCCGCGGAGCATGCCACCATCGCCGTGGGGCGAATGGGGGTCACCGGAACGGTCGCTGAATCGGTGATGGCGACGGTGGATCGCGACCCAACCGATGACCGAGCCCTCGACGGCCATCGAGCCGGCCGCGGCGAGCGCGACCTTCAGCGGACGGTTCGCCGTGAACGCGCGATGTGTGAAGAGGCGGTGGTAGCCGACGGTGACACCCAAGGCCGTGATCGCGTACAACGTGGCACCGATCACCACGTCCCGGGCGCCGATCAGGTCGCCCCAGAACGCCGCCACGCCCGCGATCAGCGCCAATGGCGGTCCGACCACGATCAGGGTGGTCACTGCTTGAGCGGCGAATGGACGGTTGCGTTGCACGGCCATGAAGCTCCCCGTGGCATCGAGTGCGCTACCGGGGTCTGGAGCAACGCCGTGGTTTCACGACCGTACCCCAGTTCACATCGCGCGAACCGCGGCGGTATCCGGACTCAACTCTGCAGCACCCCACGAGCGGCGCCGAGTTCGGTGGCCGATACCGTCGCGGGGCATGCATCTGATCCTTGTTCGCCACGGCGAGGCGTACGCCGGCTTTCACGGTCCGATCGCCGGACCGAACGGTTGTGCCGGCCTGACGCCGCTTGGGCGCAGGCAGGCGGAAGCGCTGCGCGATCATTTGATCGATTCCGGGCGAGTGTCGGCCGACGTCCTGCTCGCGAGTGTGCTGCCCCGGGCCATCGAGACCGCCTCGCTGATCTCGCCGGGGCTCGGCCTGGAGATCTCCGACCGCGACTGTGACCTCTGTGAGGTGCACACCGGAGAGGCCGACGGGGTGGACTGGGCGGAGTACAACGCGCGCTTCGGCTCGTTCGACATGGAGGCAGAACCGGATCGGCCCTTCGCTCCGGGTGGTGAGAGCTGGAACGGGTTCCATGCCCGCGTCGGTGTGACGCTCGATCGGCTGGCTCGCGAGCACGTCGACCGCACGGTGGTCGCGGTATGTCATGCCGGGGTGATCATGGCGTCGATGCGTTTGCTGCTCGGCATGCCCGACCCTGCCACCAGCGCACACCTGCGCCCGACGAACACGGGGCTGACGGAGTGGGAGCACGACCCGTCGCTCGGCGGCTGGATCCTGCGCTCCTACAACGAGGCCACCCACCTGCTCGGTCTCGCCAGGTCGGAGCACCCCGACGACGCCGTCCTCGTCTTGCCGGACGATCCGACGGGTATGGCAGGCGGCAATGAGCCGTGAACGGGTGTATTCAACCGAGACCGCGCGCGCCGCGGCCGAACGCGACGAACTGGTGACCTGGGTCGTCGATTTCCTCAGCAGCCCGGGCAGCGACAACGAGGCGCTGGGCGCGTCGCTGCACGATGAGGGGCTGACGTGGGCCGGCCCGATCCGCCTCGCGATCGAGGAACTGAATCGACTCGCCGGACCTTCCGACCATCCGGTGCTGCAGCCCGTCGATGACGACGAGTGGCGCGACGATGTCGACGAGCTGGCTCGCCACATCGAGGCAGGAGCGGAACCTCCCCCGGTGATCGTCACCTATCGCGACGACCGGTTGGTGCTCGAGGATGGCAACCATCGGGTCGAGGCGATCCGACGCGCCGGACGGGACGCGGCCTGGGCCATTGTCGGCTTCGACGACATCGACGATTGCGAGCGCTTCATCGCCCGGTCAGCGCGCCCGCCGAAGGCGGGTTGAGCGCCAGCCGCGGGCCGGGATGTCGGTCGGGCGATCGGCGCTGAGCCCGTGGGCCGTCCTCGACTGCGATTGAGAATGGTCGGCCATGACCCATGAGCTACCGGTCGGCCGAATCTCGATCGACTGCGCGAGGTGGATCCTCCAGATCTCCGGGATGTCGACTCTGTTCGAGATTCACGCGGGCGAGGTGTGACGGTTCGAGCCCGAGTCGTGGGCTGCCGACTGACCGCGAAACGACCTAACTGGCCGACTTCGCGTGATCGCCGGGGAGGATCTGGGCGTGATCGCCGGGGAGGATCTGGCGAACCTGCGCCATGACGCGGCCCCGGCGTTCTCGTCCGGCATTGGGGTCGAGGAAGTAGTCGAGCACGGCGCCGATCGCCGCAGCGATGACGAACTTCCCTAGCGGTCGAAGGAGCAGCATCC
>DATEEV010000543.1:0-18282 GCA_035281005.1 Microthrixaceae bacterium
GGATGGGTGCGCCACGGCGACATCTCACCCCCGGGCGGTGGCAACGCCCCCGCCATGGCGATTCCCGTCGGTGACGTGCTGGGCTGGTTGGTCGCCGTCGGAGCCGGTCAGCCGGAGTTCGACGACCCGGCGACCCCCGAGGACGAGGCCGCCGCGGCGGTCGACCTGCTTGGTGCCAGTGCTCGCTGGCTCGGACGGGTCGCGATCTGGGCGGTCGAGCTGACCGCCCGCGGCTCGATGGTGCCGTTGCTCCGCCAACGCAGGTCGGGCAAGTCGAACACCAGTCAGAAGTCCGGGTCGTTCTCGGTCCGATGGACTCCCGCGGTCCTCGACGCCGAGCGGCTGCGACACGCGGTCGACGAGATGCCCGGAGCGGTGCGCGTGCGCGATCCCGGCGGCGACCCGAGGGCGCTGGTGCGCTCGGCGCTCACGGGCATGGTCGACGCCATCTGCCGCGACGCTGCCCGCCGCATCGAGGTGCCGGCCCCGCCACCGCAGACCCGCACCGCCACCGACGTGGCCGAGGCCATGCTCTCCCGGCTCGACGGCAGCGCCTTCAACGCGCCGCTCCGCGTCGCGGGCGACGTCGTCAACGGCGTGGGCAAGTGGGCCGCGTCGGTCGTCGGCGAGCACGAGCAGCTCATCGTCCAGCTCGACCCGCCCGAATCCGACGGTGCCTGGAACCTCCTGGTGCTGGCGCCGGCGTCGAAGGGTGCGCCGCGCTCGGTCGAACAGGCCATCGCGGAGGACGGCTCGCGTCGCGTCGAGCTCGAGCGGCAACTCGCCCGGCTCGAGCGCATGATCCCCGCGCTGCTGCGTCCGGGTGGCACCCGCCGGGGTCAGGTGATCCTCTCCCAGGAGGAGGCGTGGGAGCTGATGACCACCACCGGTCCCCAGCTCGCCGCGATCGGTTACGACGTGCGCGTCCCGGCGTTGTCACGCAAGCGACCCAAGCCCTCGCTACGGCTCTTCGCCGACTCGTCGTCGCCGTCGGCCGCCGGTGCCAACCAGCTCGCGGACGTGCGCTGGTCGGCGATGTTCGACGACGTCGAGCTGACCGCCGCTGAGATCGCCCGCCTGGCGAAGGAGGCGCGCCCGCTCATCCGTTCTGGTGGCCGGTGGGTCGCGGTCGACGCGGCCGACCTGCAGGAGGCCGCGGCGGCACTCGCCGAGCGCGAGGACACCACGCAGCTCACCGGCGCCGAGATGCTGCGCCTGGCGATGGGCCTCGAGGGCCCGACGCTCGCCGGCGGGGTCACCGTCGCCGGCGACTCGTGGGCCGCCGACCTGTTGCGTCGCGCGAGTGACCTGAAGGCCCAGCCGATCACCGCCAGCGAGGGCTTCGTCGGAGAGCTGCGCAGCTACCAGGCCGACGCGCTCGCGTGGCTGGGGTTCCTCGACGGCGCCGGTCTCGGCGGCTGTCTCGCCCTCGACATGGGCCTCGGCAAGACCCCGACGATGCTCGCCCACCTCCGGGCCGGGGTCGGGTCCGGCCCGTCGCTGGTCATCGCCCCGCCCGCCGTCGTCGGCAACTGGTTCGCCGAGGCCCACCGCTTCACCCCTGACCTCCGCGTCGTGGTGCACCACGGATCTGGACGAGCCGAGGCCGACGAGATCGAGAGGGAGCTCGCGGACGCCGACGTCGTCATCACCACCTACGGCACGGCCGTGCGAGACATCGACGCCCTCGAGGACGTCGCCTGGGACAAGGTCGTGCTCGACGAGGCCCAGGCCATCAAGAACCCGACCAATGACACGTCCCAACAGCTCCGCCGGCTCAAGGCGCGCATGCGGGTCGCGTTGACGGGCACGCCGATCGAGAACGGTCTCGGCGACCTGTGGGCGATCCTCGACTTCACCAACCCCGGCCTGGTCGGCTCACGGCCCGAGTTCATCGCCCGCCTGTCGCATGACGAGACCAATGGTCGGGTCGAGGCCGAGGACGCGATGCGGGCGCTCAACGGGATCCTGGTGTTCCGCCGGACCAAGGCCGAGCCGGCGATCGCCGCCGAGCTGCCGGACCGAATCGACGAGCTCGACCACTGCTCGATGACGCCCGAGCAGATCGGCCTCTACCAGGCCGTGCTCGACAAGTTGGTCCTACCGAACACCGAGCAGGGTGAGGAGCCGGGAAAGGGTCGCATCCTGGCCGCGATCACCGCGCTCAAGCAGATCTGCAACCACCCAGCCGCCTACGAGCGCGACGACCGTCCCCTCGCCGGGCGTTCCGGCAAGCTCGCCCGCCTCGAGGAGATCGTGGACGCCGTGTTCGCGGCGGGGGAGAAGGTGCTGGTGTTCACCCACTTCGCCGAATGGGGCGAGCGGCTGGCCACGCACCTGACCGAGCGGACCGGCCTGCCGGTCGACTGCTACCACGGCGGTCTCACCCGGACCGCCCGCGACAAGATGATCGCCGAGTTCCAGGGCCGCGACGGCGCCGGTGCGTTGGTGCTTTCGCTCAAAGCCGGTGGGACCGGCCTCAACCTGACCGCGGCGAGCCACGTGGTGCTCTTCGACCGTTGGTGGAACCCGGCGGTCGAGGACCAGGCCCGTGACCGCGCCTGGCGGATCGGCCAGACCAAGACGGTCATCGCCCACCGCCTGGTGTGTCCCGGCACCGTCGACGAACGCGTCGAGGAGGTGGTCGAGGGCAAGCGACGGATCGCGGACATGGTCCTGCCGAAGTCGAGCTCGTTGGCCGATCTCGACTCGAGCCAGCTGCGCACGGCGCTCGGCATCCGGCCCGACCAGGTGCTGACCGAGGAGCTCGACGATGCGACGGACGAGCCCGCACTTCAGGAGGTCGCGTCATGAGCCGTTCACGACGCCGCGGCGGCAAGCGCGGGAAGAGCAAGTCCCAGGCGCCGGCGCTGTTCTGGGGCCGTGAGCTCGACGACGATCACGAGCCCGCCGAACGCGAGCCGATCCCGGTCGCTTCGGATCCGACGGTGATGGTGCGGTCGCTGGGGCGTCCGCCGCTGCCGGGCCACGAGAACGTCGCCGAGCACTACTTCGCGGCGGTGTACGAGAAGGCCAGCGGCCTCGCCATGGCGCTCGCCGCCACCACCGGGCTCCTTTCGATGGAGGAGCTCGAGGAGGAGCTGAGCTCGGACTCTGCCTGATGGCCCCGGATCGCAAGCGATCACGTCGGGAACCTCAGCCGTGTTGCCAGAAGCGACTCTGGAGCGTGCGACGACCGGACAGGGCGACCCGGTCGAGTTGCGCCACCTCGCTGTCGTCGAGGGCCCATCCGAGCGCACCGGCGTTGTCACCCGCCTGACCGGCGTGCTTGGCGCCGGGGATCGGCACCGCGCCCTTCTGCACGATCCAACGCAGCGCCACCTGGCTGGGGGTCAGGTCGTGGCGTTCGCCGATCGCTCGCAGCACCGCGACGACGACGTCGACGGCCTCCATCGGGTGCGACGAGAAGGTCCGGCGGCCCGGCGGGGGGTTGTCCGCCGAGTACTTGCCGGTCAGCCTGCCCTGCCCGATCGGCGAGTACGCGAGCGGCACGACCCCCAGACGCCGACACCCTGCGAGCAGTCCGCCGGTCTCTGGCCCTCGCCGCAACAGTGAGAATTCGATCTGGTTGGACGCCAGCGGCAGGTTGCGCCGGATGAGCTGGTCGCGAATGCTCGACATCTCGCGCACCGAGTAGTTCGACACCCCGACCGCGGTCGTGAGCCCCTCGGCGTGGACCGCGGCCAACGCCTCGGCCATCGCGGCGTGACCCCTGAGACTGACCGGCCCGTGGATCTGGTACAGGTCGACGTGGTCCACGCCGAGCCGCTCGATCGAGGCGAGCAGCGACGTCCGTAGCGCCCGGCCGACATCGAGCTTCCAGGGTGACGGCATGAATTTCGTCGCGAGCACCACCCGCGGCCGCACCGCCGGGTCGTCGGCCAGCAGCCGGCCGATGATGCGTTCGCTCTCTCCCGAGCCGTACACCTCGGCGGTGTCGAAGAACGTGACGCCCGCGTCGAGTGATGCCTCCCACGCGCCCCGGATCGACGCCTCGTCGAGGTCGGTGTCGTAACCACCCATGCCCCAGGTCGCGCGGTCGCCCCAGGCCCAGGTTCCCACGCCGAGGGGCGCGAACGGTGTGTGGGAACCCGCCAGGGTGACGAGATCGTCCCTGCCCGACGGATCGGCGCCTTCTCTGCTCATGTGCGATCGAGGCTCATGTGCGATCGAGCATCCCCTTCCCCCACGTCGCGGACGGACGCCCACGCTGGCTGGCGCGGATGGCAGTTCGCCCCGCAGGAGCTTCGCACGTCGCGTCTAGCCTCGCCGGGATGAAGATCGGCCTGCACGGGGGATCGCTGGTCGTGATGGGGCAGAGCGTGGCCGAGATGGTCGAGCACGCTCGGACCGCCGAGGCCGAGGGCTTCGACAGCTACTGGCTCCCACAGCTGCAGATCCCTGACGCCCTCACCGCGTTCGGGCCGATCGGATCGGCGACGTCCACCATCGAGCTCGGCACCGCGGTGATCCCGACGTGGGTCCGTCATCCGCTCATGCTCGCGGCGCAGGCGCTGACCGTGCAGGAGATCATCGGCAACCGGCTCGCTCTCGGCATCGGTCTCGCGCATCGCACGATCGTCGAGGACAACCTGGGCATGGCCTTCGCCAAGCCCGCGAAGCACATGGAGGAGTACCTGGCGGTGCTGCTGCCCGCGCTGCGCGAGCGCGCCGTCGACGTCGACGGGGAGTTCTGGTCGGGCCACGTCGAGCCCATGCCCGGCCTCACCGCCGCAACCCCGCCGGCGGTGCTGATCGCGGCGATGGGCCCCCGGATGCTGCGCCTCGCCGCCGAGCGCACCGACGGCGTGGTGCTGTGGCTGAGCGGGCCCCGCGCGATCGCCGACCACGTCGTCCCCTCCCTCACCGCCGCCCGACCCGCCGACGCGCCACCGGCGCGGGTCGTCGCCAGCATGCCGGTGTGCGTGACGTCCGATGCCGACGGTGTGCGCGGCATGATCGCCATGCTCCTCGCCGGCTACAACGACCTGCCGTCGTACCGGGGAGTGATGGATCTCGAAGGCGCCGCCGGCCCGGCGGACGTCTCGATCGTGGGTGACGAGGACGCGGTGCGGGTCGAGATCGAGCGCTACGCCGAGGCCGGCGTGACCGACTTCGCGCCGGTCGAGTTCGTGCTCGACCCCGAGAGTGCGGCGCGGACCCGGGCGCTGTTGCGCTCCGTCATCGACGGCAGCTGACTGTCGTCGACGGCGACTGAATGCCTCGGGCGGGCACGCCTGCCAGACTGCGCCGATGCTGAGCTCGATCATCCTGTGCACCGACGGCTCGGAGGTGTCCGTCGCGGCGCTCCGGTCTGGTCTCGACCTGCTCCAACCCGCCGAGCGCGTGGTGGTGGTCACCGTCGTCGAGACGATGGACGTCGCCATGGCTCAGGGTGCCTCGGGGTTCGCCGGCCCCGTCGTCACCGAGGAGGAGGTCCACGCCGAGCGCAGCGCCGCGCTCGCGCACGGCCAGGACGTCCTCGACGCCACCATCGCGGCCCTCGGACTCGACGAGGTCGACGCGCGGGTGCTCGAAGGGCCGGTCGGTGGCGAGCTGTGCCGGCTGGCCGAGGACCTGGGCGCCCGGGCGATCGTGTTGGGGACGCGGGGTCGCGGCGGGGTGAAACGCGCCCTGCTCGGGTCGGTGTCGGATCATGTCGTGCGAAACGCACCGTGCCCGGTGGTGGTCACCCACCACGACAGCGAGCCCGAGTCGGACTGACCCGATCCGGCGGGCTCGCTTCAGTCGTCGCCGTCAGCCTCTGCGTCCGCGTCGTCCGGCTCGAGCTCGAGGGCGAGCGAGTTCATGCAGTAGCGCATCCCCGTCGGCTTCGGGCCGTCGGGGAAGAGGTGGCCGAGGTGCGACCCGCAGTTCGCGCAGCGCACCTCGGTGCGGACCATGCCGTGGCTGTTGTCCTCGATCAGCTCGACCACCTCGGGCGAGATCGCCTCGAAGAAGCTGGGCCAGCCCGAGCCCGATTCGTACTTGGTCTCGGAGCGGAACAGCTCGGCACCGCAGGCCCCGCACCGATAGGTGCCGTCGTCCTTGCGAGAGACGTACTCGCCGGACCACGGCGGCTCGGTGCCTGCCTGGCGCAACACGGCGTAGCGCTCGGGCCCGAGCTTCTCGCGCCACTCCTGATCAGTCGTCGGCATCGGTGTGGACATGACCGGCCTCCTTTTCCTCCGCAGCGCGGTCTCGCTCTGGAACAGTGTGGCCCGTGGATGACGTCCTGCGCGCGCTGGATGAGCAACACGGTGAGCTCGCCGGGCTGATCGCCGGCCTCGAAGAGGTCCGGTGGAGGTCACCGACGCCGTGCGAGGGCTGGGACGTGGCGGACGTCGTCCTGCACCTCGCCCAGAGCGACGAGCTCGGCGTCGCCACCATCCGGGCATCGGTCGAGGGCTCGTCACTCGCCGAGGGCGACACGGGACCGTTCGGGTCGGGGATGTCGATCGACGACGCGGTGGCGGCCAGCGTCGACGCCGAGCGCCACCTGGCCGGGGCACAGATCGGCGAGCGGTGGACGACAGCATCGAGTGGCCTGCGTGCCGCGCTCGCCGCGGCGGACTCCCATTTGCGGGTGCGCTGGGCGGTGGGCGAGTTGTCGGTCCGCACGCTCGCCGCGACCCGGTTGTCGGAGGCGTGGATCCACAGTGGCGACGTCGCATCCGGGCTCGGCGTCGAGCTGGTCCCGCGGGACCGGCTGCGCCACATCGCCCGGCTCGCCTGGCGGACCCTGCCCTACGCGTTCGCGCAGGAAGGCCTCGAGCTGCACGGTCCGGTGGCGTTCGACCTCGTCGGGCCCGACGGGCAGCGCTGGGCGTTCGGCGTCGACGACGAGCCCGTGACGACGGTGACCGGCTCCGGGCTCGAGCTGTGTCTCGTCGCCGGCCGTCGACGCCGGCCGGCGGACACGGATCTGGTGGCCGAGGGCACCGACGCCACGGCCGTGCTCGACCTCGTGCGCACGTACGCTCTCTAGGCCGACGAGCGAGGAGATCCGCGATGGAGGTCAAGGAGCTCGGGCACGCGGTGCTCTACGTGCGCAACATCGACCGCTCCGTCGCGTTCCACCGCGACGTGCTCGGCTGGCGACAGATCCTGCCCGCCCCCGACGACACAGGACCGCTCTCGGTCGCGGTCTTCGCGTCGAGGTCGGGTCGCACCCATCACGAGTTGTTGCTGATCGAGGTGGGCGACGATGCCACGGGCCTGCCGGAGGGTCGGCGGACCGGGCTGTACCACCTCGGGCTGAAGGTCGGCGACAGCGACGACGAGCTCCGCGACGCGTTGCGCACGGTGCAGGAGGCTGGAGTGCCTGTCGTCGGAGCGACCGACCACGGAGTCACCCACAGCCTCTACATCCACGACCCCGATGGCAACGAGCTGGAGCTCTACATCGACGTCCCCGGGGTCGACTGGTCCGACCCCGACAACCTGGTGATGCGGGCCCCGCTACAGCTTTGACCCCGATGCCCTCGTCGCTTCGGCTCAGACCTCCCCCCGGCTGAGGCCCTACGCTCCGGGCCGTTCGTGTCGAGCCCGGAACCATCGGGATCGCTGTCATCAGGATCAGCACCAGCGAGGGAGGACCAGTGGCCGGAGCGCAGTCCGCGGTCGAGGTGACCGTGACCGTCAACGGCGTCGAGGAGCGACGAACGGTCGAGCCCCGCCGCCTGCTCGTCCACCTGATCCGCGAGGACCTGAGCCTCACCGGCACCCACGTCGGCTGCGACACCTCCAACTGCGGGGCATGCACGGTCCTGCTCGACGATCGAGCCGTGAAGTCGTGCACCATCCTCGCCGTCCAGGCCGATGGCGCCTCGATCACCACCGTCGAAGGCCTGGCGTCGCCCGACGGCGAGCTGTCGCCGGTACAGGAGGGGTTCCGCCAGGAGCATGGCCTGCAGTGCGGTTTCTGCACCCCCGGCATGTTGATGGCGTCGACCGGGCTGCTCGCCACGAACCCCCGGCCCACCGACATCGAGATCCGCCATGCGCTCGAGGGCAACCTGTGCCGCTGCACCGGCTACCAGATGATCGTCGCCTCGGTGCTCTGGGCCGCCGAGCACGGCGGCGCGACCGTCGCGGGCGAGGCGCTGACGTGATTCCGGCCGCGTTCGACTATGTGCGGGTCGACTCGGCCGCCGAGGCAGTCGACGCGCTCGTCGAGCACGGCGACGAGGCCAAGCTCCTCGCCGGGGGCCACTCGCTGGTCCCACTGATGAAACTGCGCCTCGCGACGCCGACCGTGCTCGTCGACATCGGTCGCCTCGACGACCTCGCCGGGGTGCGTCGCGACGGCGACACCGTCGTGGTGGGTGCGATGACCCGCCATCATGAGCTCGAGACGTCGGTGGTGCTGGCCGAGTCGTGCCCGCTCCTGCCGTTCGTCGCCGGCCAGGTCGGTGACCCCCAGGTGCGCCGACGCGGCACGATCGGCGGCTCGATCGCCCACGGCGACCCGGCGTCGGACCTGCCAGCTGCCGTGCTCGCCCTCGGGGCGATGCTGGTGGTGGAGGGCCCGTCGGGTCGTCGCGAGATCGCGGCGGACGACTTCTTCCTGGGGTTCCTCGAGACGGCGTTGGCCCCCGACGAGCTGCTCGTCGAGCTCCGCATCCCCGAGCACCGTGGCGGCTGGTCGTTCCAGAAGTTCACCCGGCGCGCCCAGGACTGGGCGATCGTCGCCGTCGCGGCCGTGACCGGGAACCGGGTGGGCGTCGGCCTGGTGAACATGGGCGTCACCCCGCTCCGTGCCGGCGCGGTCGAGGCGGCGATCGCGAACGGCTCCGAGTTGGCCACCGCGGCCGACCTCGCGGCCGAGGGCACCGAGCCCAGCGCCGACCTGCACGCGTCGGTCGAGTTCCGCGAGCACCTGGCCCGGGTGCTCACCCGCCGAGCACTGCTCGAGGCGACCGCGCGTTGAGCCGCGCCCGGTCGAGGATCGCATGACCCCCCGACTCGAGCCCCCTGAGATGCGGACCGAGCACGCTGCGCTCGAGCTCCGCCATGTCACCAAGGTCTTCCCCGGCGCGGCTCGCGCCGCGGTCGACGACCTGTCGCTGGTGGTGCCGACCGGTGAGCTGGTCGTGCTCGTCGGCCCGTCCGGATGCGGCAAGACGACGACGCTGCGGATGTTGAACCGGCTGGAGGAGCCGACGAGCGGGGAGATCCTGGTTCACGGCGTCGACGCCCGGACGATCCCGGTGCACGAACTCCGACGGGGGATCGGATATGTGATCCAGAGCGTCGGGCTGTTCCCGCATCGCACGGTCGAGCAGAACATGTCGACCGTTCCCGGCCTGCTCGGGTGGGACAAGGACCGGATCCGGGCCCGCGTCGACGAGCTCGTCGAGCTCGTCGACCTCGACCCGGACCTCCTCGGTCGGTACCCGGCCGAACTGTCCGGCGGGCAGCAACAGCGGGTTGGCGTCGCCCGGGCCCTCGCCGCCGACCCACCGATCCTGTTGATGGACGAGCCGTACTCTGCGGTCGACCCGATCGTGCGCGGTCACCTCCAGGACGAGCTCGTCGAGCTTCACCGGCGAGTCGGCACGACGATCGTGTTCGTCACCCACGACGTCGACGAGGCGATCAAGCTCGGCGACCGGATCGCGATGCTCGAGGCCGAAGGGCGCCTGGCGCAGTACGCGCCGCCGAGTGAGTTGCTGGCGCGACCGAGTTCGACCTTCGTGGCCGAGTTCCTCGGCGGGGAGCGCAGCCTGCGCAGCCTCGCCCTGGTGCCGATCGGCGAGCTGCACCTCGAGCCGTCCGGCGAGCCCGACGCGCCGCGGGTCGAGGTCACCGCCACGGCCCGCGAGACCCTTGATCTGATGCTGACCAGCGGCCGGTCCACCATCGCCGTGCACGACCACGGTCGCCTCGTCGGCCACGTCACGCTCGCGGTGCTCAGCCAGGCCATCAGCGAGCTCCGCGGGGAGAGCTCGTGATCGGCCAGCGCGTTCTCGGGCAGGGCCCCGTCGGTCAGGCGATCGTCGGTCAGGTGGAGGAGCCGCTCATCCGCTGGGACTGGATCGGCGACCACCTCGACGACCTGTGGGAGCGAACAGTCCAACACGTGCAGCTCACGGTGGTGTCGCTCGTGCTCGGGCTCGCGATCGCATCGGTGCTCGCGCTGGTGATCCGACGCTGGCGATGGACCGCTGGGCCGATCACCGCGATGGCGACGCTGTTGTTCGCGATCCCCTCGATCGCCCTCTTCGCCGGGCTGATCCCACTGCTCGGCACCGGCCTCGCCGTGCCCACCGTCGCGTTGACCACCTACAGCCTGGTGGTGCTGATCCCGTTCATGGTGGCGTCCCTCGACTCGGTGCCGATGCCGTCGGTCGACGCGGCCGCCGGCATGGGCCTGACACCGCGCCAGCAGCTCCTGTCGGTCGAGCTGCCCCTGGCGCTGCCCACGCTCATCGGTGGGGTCCGCATCGCCACGGTCACCATCATCGGACTGGTGACCGTCGGCGGCCTGTTCGACCTCGGCGGGTACGGCAACCTCATCGACAACGGGCTCAACCGCGACTTCCCGACCTTGATCGTGATGGGGGTCGTGCTCTCGGTGCTCTTCGCCCTGGTCGCGGACCTCTCCCTCGTGGCGCTCGGTCGGATCCTCAGCCCTTGGCGGTACAAGGCGACGCCGAGATGAGGTCGCTGTTCGAGTTCCTCACGACGTCGGAGAACTGGTCCGGCACCAACGGCATCGCCGTTCGCCTCGGCGTGCACCTGTGGGTGTCGTTCCTGGCGCTCGGCGCGTCGGCGCTCGTGTCGATCCCCGCCGGCATCGCCTTCGGCCACGCGCAGCGAGGACAGGTGGTGGCGACGGGCGTGGCGAACATCGGCCGGGCGATCCCGTCGCTCGCCGTGCTCGCGTTCGTGGTGGCGGCCGGCGGCGGCATCGGCTTCTTCCCGACCTTCGTCGCGATGTTCGCCCTCGCCGTCCCACCCCTGTTCGTGAGCGCGTCGACCGCGGTGTCCGAGCTCGACCCGGCGGTGCTCGAGGTCGGCCGCGGGCTCGGGATGCGACAGCATCAGCTCGTGCGTCGTGTAGAGGTTCCGCTGGCCACGCCCCTGATCCTGTCGGGCGCTCGGATCGCGACGAGCCAGGTCATCGCCACCGCGACGCTCGGGGCGTTCGTCGGGTACAACACGCTCGGCCGGTTCATCACGGTCGGGCGCGCCAACCGCGACGACGCCATGTTGTACGGCGGGGTCGTGCTGGTCGTCACGCTCGCGCTGATCGCGGAGCTCGGCTTCTGGGCGCTCCAGCGCGCCCTCACGCCGTGGAATCGGCGGCGAGAATCGAACGCGACCGCGTCCAGCTGATTCCCGCGCTCCAGATCGTTCCCCGGCCTAAGTTGCTGAGAACTTGATCCGGCCTTCCCACCACCACTCCGCCGGCCGGGGATCGGAGCTCCACCATGTCTCGCCGCTGCTCTTCCCACCGCTTCTGGCGCCTGTCCCTCATCGCGCTGATCGGCGCCGCGTTCGCGCTGTTCGCGTCGGCGTGTGGTGACGACGACGACTCCAGCTCCGACTCGGGCTCGGGCGTCGACTCGAACAAGCCCGCGGTGATGATCGCGACGCAGGCATTCGGTGAGTCCGAGATCGCCGGCCAGATCTACGGTCAGATCCTCGAGGCGAACGGCTACGCGGTCACCTACCAGAGCTTCGACGACCGGTCCGCGATCTACACGGCGATGGAATCGGACGACGCGAATTTCGTGCCCGAGTACGCGGCGACCGCCCTCGAGTTCCTCAACGGCAACGCCAAAGAGGCCACGCCCGATATCGAGGTCACGATGGACGCGTTCCAGACCCAACTCGAGAGCAAGGGTCTCGTCGCGCTCGAGCCGAGTGAGGCGGTCGACACCAACTCCTTCGTGGTCACCGAGGAGACCGCGACGAGCAAGTCGCTCGAGAAGATCTCCGATCTCACGACGGACCTCAAGCTCGGCGCCCCCCAGGACTGCCCCTCCAATGCGGCCTGCATCCCGGGTCTCCAGTCCGCCTACGGGCTCGACTTCACGGCCACCTACGTGCCGCTCGACGCGTCCGGGCCGCTCACCAAGGAGGCGCTGACGAACGGCGACATCGACGTGGCCGTGATCTTCTCGACCGACGCGTCGATCGCCGTGAACGGCTGGAAGGTGCTGGAGGACGACAAGGGCAGCATTCTCCTCGCCGACAACATCGTCCCGGTCGTCACCCAGGAGCTTGCAGACGACTCCGAGCTGGTCGACCTGGTCAACGAGGCCTCGGCGGCGCTGACGACCGAGAACGTGACCGAGATGAACAAGCGCTACGACATCGACAAGGAAGACGCCGACGTGATCGCCACGGACTTCCTCGAGGAGCACGACCTCCTCTGACGGTGGACGCTTGATCATCTGTGTGCAGTTCCCGCCCCTAAAGGGCAGGTACTGCACACAGAACGGCGGGATCCCAATCGCGAATCAGGCTGCGGACTTCTCGAGGATGTGGACGCCACAGGCCGAGCCCAGGCCGATGACGTGGGCGAGGCCGACCTTGGCGTCGGGGATCTGACGGTCGCCCGCCTCGCCCCGCAGGTGGTGGCAGATCTCCCAGACGTTGGCGATGCCGGTGGCCGCGATGGGGTGGCCCTTCGACTGCAGGCCGCCCGACACGTTGACCGGGAGCGCTCCGTCACGGAACGGTGCGCCCGACTCGAAGAAGTCGACCGCGCCGCCCGGGGGACACAGCATCAGGTTGTCGTAGTGGACGAGCTCGGCCGTGGCGAAGCAGTCGTGCAGCTCGACCAGGTCGAGGTCCTCGGGGCCGACGCCGGCCTGCTCGTAGGCCTGGGTGGCGGCGTTGCGGGTGAGGGTGTTGACGTCGGGAAGGACCTGGCACGCCTCCTCCCACGGGTCGGTCGTCAGGATCGAGGCCGAGACCTTGACGGCCCGGCGACGCTGCTCGGTCGACAGCGTGGCCAGCTTCTCGCCGGTGACCAGCACCGCGGCCGCCGCGCCGTCGCAGTTCGCCGAGCACATCGGTCGGGTGTTCGGGTAGGCGATCATCAGGTCGCCCATGATCTGCTCGAGGGTCATCTTCTTCGTGTAGGCCGCGAGCGGGTTCAGCGTGGAGTGGGCGTGGTTCTTCTCGGAGATGCGGGCGAAGAGCTCGAAGCTGGTACCGCCGTAACGGTGGCCGTACTCCATCCCGATCTGGGCGAACACGCCGGGCATGGTCTCGGTGCCGATGCGGCCGTCGACCGGCGCGACCGCGCCGAAGCGACCCTTCGGCGTCCAGGTCTTGCCGTCGTCCTTGCGCGAGCCGCCGGCCAACAGTCCGGCACCGGCGAGCTTCTCGACGCCGACCGCGAGGCCCATCTCGCACTCGCCGGCCTTCAGCGCCATCGCGACCGTGCGCAGGGCGGTCGCGCCCGTGGCGCACGCGTTCGACACGTTGAACACGGGGATGCCGGTCTGGCCGACCTGCTTCTGCAGCGCCTGGCCCATGCCGAGGCCGGCTCCCATCAGGTTGCCGGCCGCGATCACGCCCATGTCGTGCATGGTCGCGTCACCGTCGCTCAACGCTCCGCGGACGGCCTCGGCGGCCAGGTCGACGGTGTCGAGGTCGGGATGCTTGCCGAACTTTGTCATGTGGATCCCGAGGATCCAGATGTCGTCACTGGCCATCGAAGGCGCTCCTTTGCTCCTGCGTACTGTGTCGTGCTGAGTTCTGCGGCCGTGCTGGGTTCATCGGGCGCGCGGCGTCGCTCGAGAAGCCGTCAGGCGATGGGCTCGAAGCCGAAGCCGATGGCCTCGGTGCCGTCGTCGTCGGCGCCGATCGGGTAGGTGGTGAGGCGGACCTTCATGCCGGTGCGCACGTGGTCGGCATCGGGCTCGACGTTGATGAGGTTGCCCCGCACGCTGGTGCCGTCGCAGTCGACGACCGTGGCGACGAATGGCACCGGCACTCCCGGCGCGGCGAACGACACGATGGTGAAGGTGCGCACCTCACCGGTGGTCGAGATGTCGACAGATCGGAACTCGGTCGCCTCGCAACTCGCACAGGCGTTGCGACGATCGAAGTAGCGGGCACCGCATTTCGTGCACTCCTGGGCGACGAGGTGCGGGTCGTCGCCGAGCACGAGGTAGTCCACGAAGGGGATCTGAGCGCTCATGGGCGGGCAGGTTACGGCGACTTGGCGCTCGTTGCCTCAATGAGCTCGACCCGGACGCCGTTCGGATCGACGATCACGGCCATGTCCACGCCGTGCACCGCGATCCGGCGGGGCTCGCCGCCCACGCCGATCCGGGCGAGCCGGGCCAGCACCTCCTCGACGTCGACCATGAACGACAACAGGAAAAAGCCGGTGCGGGGCTGCGCGTTCGGCTCGCCGGTGTCGATGGGCCCGAGGTCGACCAGCTCCACGATGCCGGCATCGGGGGAGGCCGGGTCGCCGAGGAAGATCGAGCGCAGCGTGGTCGTGGGCGCGTCGAACAGCGTCGGCCAGTCGCCCTCGAAGGAGAGGTCCATCGTCACGGCCATCCCCATCCCGTCACGCCAGAACCGCAGGCTCGCGTCGATGTCGCGTGTGCAGATCGCCGAGTGGTGCACCACTGGCATCGCGCATTCCCCCTCACTGATCGGCCCGGCTCGGGCTGGGCGTTGCTCGGTGCGAGCGTATGCTCGCCCTCGAAATGAGGCGGAGCGGTGAGGGGGAGCCGTGAGGGACCGGTGAGCGAGACGACCGAGGGCGCGGTGGTGGTCGGTGGCGCGTCGGGGATCGGGGCGGCCGTGGTGGAGCGGCTACGAGCCGAGGCGGTGCCGGTGGTCGTGTGGGACGTCGCGGGTGAGCCGGACGTGCGCTGCGACATCACCGATGCCGGCGCGATCGACGACGCGACCGTGACGACGATCGAACTGATCGGCGTGCCGAGGTGGGTCACGGTGTGCGCAGGTGTCGGCCATGCCGGGATGCTGCTCGACGTCGGGGCCGACGAGTGGGACCGGGTGATGCACGTCAACGCCCGGGGCCCGTGGCTGGTGATGCGGTCGCTCGCGGCGCGCATGATCGACGTCGGAGTGCGCGGCTCGCTGGTGGCAACGTCGAGCGTGAGCTCGCGGCTGGTCGATCGTTCGATGGGCGCGTACTGCGCGTCGAAGGCCGCACTCGACATCTTGGTGCGGGTGGCGGCCTTCGAATGGGGCTCGGCCGGCCTGCGGGTGAACGCCGTCGGCCCGGGTGTGACCCGCACCCCGATGCTCGGTCCGCTCCCGACCGACACCGGCTGGTTGGCGGACGTCGCGCACCGCACACCGCTCGGTCGCCTGGGTGAGGCCGACGAGGTCGCGGCGGCGATCGTCGCGCTCCATGGACTCGAGTGGGTCACCGGGCAGGTGCTCGACGCGGATGGTGGTCTCTCGCTGCACAGCCCCATCGACTCGTACGGTTCGTGGGCACGTCCGGCGGAGGGCCACGGCCGATGACCGTCGTCGTCCTCAATGGCACGTCGAGCTCGGGCAAGACGTCGATCGCGGAGCGCTTCCAGGACCTGCGAGCGCTCGCCGGAGAGTGCTGGGTGATCATGGGGATCGACGACTTCCTCCCGAAGCTGCCGCTGCGATGGCGGGGTCAACCCGGGCAGGTGGGAGCGATGGCCGCCGATGGCGCGTTGGTGCGTCGGGTCGGAGCGACCGCGGTCTTCGAGTTCGGTCCGACCGGACACCGGATGCTCACCGCGTACCGCCGGGCCGTTCGCGCCGTGGCATCGAGCGGCCTCGACGTGCTGGTGGACGAGGTGCTCTGGGACGACGGGGGGTGGGACGAGTGGCACTCGGTACTGGCCGGTCTCGACGTGAAGTGGGTCGCGGTGCGTTGCGACCCGGCGGTGACCGCAGCGCGTGAGGCGGGCCGAGCCGACCGGTTCGTCGGGCTCGCCCTGGGACAGGCCAACGTCGTGCATCGGCGCCCCTCCTATGACCTCGAGCTCGACTCGACGGTGGTGTCAGCCGATCGGCTGGCGTCGCGCCTCGACACGTTCCTGCGGACGGGGTCGTGACGCCTTGGGCCGCGACGACGTGAACACTGCGCAGGACTGGTTCGAGGACGCCGGGTTCGGGTTGTTCGTTCATTGGGGCCACGGCTCCCAACACGGCTGGGAGCTGTCATGTCCGGCGATTCCCGGTGAGTGTTGAACGCTGGCTACCGGGTTCGGTTGGCCTGCGTGAGGAATTGCACCGGGTGGGCGAGCTCGACCGAGCCGTCGGCCTGCGGCGTCGACACCCCTCGGGCGACGAAGTGCTCGAGGCGAGTGGCGTCGGCGGGGGAGAGCACCGGCGCGACCGGGACCCCGGCAGCGACCAGTTCCGCCACCACGTCGTCGCGCGCGCGCGTCGCGAACGCCGCGGCGATTCGGCCTCGGAGCTCTCTCATCCGTGCTGCGCGCCCGACCGTCTCGATCGCGACGAGATCGTCCAGTGCCAGTACCTCGCACAACGACGTCCAGAAGTGCTGCTCGGTGAGGATGCCGAGCGTGACGTGGCCGTCCGCGCAGTCAAAGGTCCCGTAGCCGGGAAAGCTCGACGACCCATCCGTGCCTTCCGAGGGAACGAGGTCGCCGCCGGGCTGGGGCGCGGCCCAGGTCATCAACACGTCGGCCATGCTCACGTCGAGGTGCACGGCCGGGCTCGACGCGTGACGTCCGATCAACGCGGCGCAGATCGCGAGTGCGGCGTGGGTTCCCCCGGCCAGATCACCGATCGGCACGCCCCCGCGATGCACGTCGGGCGCCCGGGTCGCGAGCACACCCGACCACGCCTGGTAGTTGAGGTCGTGACCGGGGAGTTGAGCGAGGGGACCGTCCTGTCCGAAACCACTGATCGAGCAATAGACGACGTGCGGTCGAACCTTGACGACCTCCTCGAATCCGATCCCGAGGCGGTCGGCGACGCCGGGTCGGAAACCCTCGACCACCACATCACTGTCCGCCGCGAGCTCGAGCACCTCGAGCCGGCCCAGGTCGTCCTTCAGGTCGTGCTCGACCACTCGCTTCTCGTGGTTGAGGGTCCGGTACAGATCGGGGAAGACCCGCATCGGGTCCCCGCCCGGCGGCTCGACCTTGGTCACCTCCGCGCCGAGCTCGGCCAGCAGCTGCGTGGCGAACGGAGCGGGCCGCCAGATCCCCAGGTCGAGCACGCGTATCCCGTCCAGGACCTTCACGATGACCCCCTTCGAACGTCAGACGTATCGGAGCACGCCGCGGATGTTCTTCCCTCCGAGCATGTCGGCGAATCCCTCGTTGATGTCCTCCAGCGCGTACTCGCGGGTCACCATGCCGGCGAGGTCGAGCTGGCCGTTGCGGAAGAGGTGCATCAGTCGCGGGATGTCGGACTGCGGGTTCGCCGAGCCGAAGATCGTGCCGACGAGCTGCTTCTCCATCAGCGTGAGGTCGACGAGCGAGATGTTGATGGACGACTCGGCCATCGAGTGGATGTTCGTGACCACGACGCGGCCACGCTTCGCGGTGAGCGTCATGATCGGCGCGATCTGGTCGCCCTTGCCCACGCCCATGCAGCAGATGACCTTGTCGCACATGCGGCCCCAGGTGATCTGGTTGATGAGGTCGTAGGCCTCGCCGATGCTCGCAGCGGTGTGCGTCGCACCGAATTTCATCGCCTGCTCGCGCTTGAACTCGACGGGGTCGATGGCGATGATCTGCCGCGCCCCGGCCAGGCGTGCGCCCTGGACCGCGGCGGCCCCGATGCCGCCCACCCCGATGACCGCCACGTTGTCGCCCGGCTTCACCTCCCCCGCGTAGACCGACGAGCCCCAGCCGGTGGTCACGCCACAACCGACGAGGCAGGCGAGCTCGAGGGGGATGTCGTCCTCGACCTTCACGCACGACATCTCGTTCACGACCGTGTGCTTCGCGAACGTGCCGAGGCAGACCATCGTGTAGAGATCCTGCCCGCGAGCGTGGTGCCGGCTGGTGCCGTCCAACTGCAGGCCCATCAGCAGCGCGGCGCCGTTGTCGCACAGGTTGGAGTGGCCATCTGCACACGACGGGCAGCGGCCGCACGCCGGCACGAAGCTGAACACGACGTGGTCGCCGGGGGAGAGGGTGGTCACGCCCTCGCCCACTTCGAGTACCACGCCGGCGCCCTCGTGGCCCCCGATCAGCGGCGTGAGCGCGGCCAGGTCACCGGTGCGGGCGTGGTCGTCGGAGTGGCACATGCCCGACGCGGTCACCTCGACCAGCACCTCGCCGGCCT
>DATEEV010000544.1:0-11845 GCA_035281005.1 Microthrixaceae bacterium
GGAGGAGAATCCGGTCGATGAGCGGATCGTCGCAGAGAGCGGAACCCCCTCGGGAAGTGTCGGGTGGCTCGCCGCGGCGGTGCCTGATGCCTTCGCATCCAGTCGTTGGCGGCTGTCGGTGCGGGAGGTCCGAGCCCCTTCGCACGCACCGTCCCCAAAGCAGGTCTCCGACATGTGGACGTTGATACTGGGCGTCACGTTCCCGTCCTGAACCGTCGCGTCTGTGAGGCCTCCGGTCGGGGGCCGACCCGCGCCGCGGCGACGCTGACGGCCAGATAGCTCCGGGACTCGCGAGGAGTCGGACACCTGCTGGCGGTGCTGGCCATCGAGGAGTGGCTCCGGCGTAACGCCGCGACGCAAACGCGACTGTCCCCGATCGCCGGAACTCGGCGCGGCCGCGGGTCACGGCGGATTGCGTCAGCTTCGGCCCGACGGTCCGTTCGCACGGGTCATGGCTGGACGCGAGGATGTGGCGGTGACCGGCGCCGCTGCTATCTGCGCTGTTTGTCACCGGCAGCGGATCCGTGGATCGCTCGATGAGACAGGCGGGATCTTCATCTGCGTGGACTGCCAGGCTGACGCCGCACGATTCATCGAGATCCAGCACGCCATCTGGGGCTCGGCTGAAGCCACGCACGAGGTGCCGAGCGAACAAACAGTCCAACGAGGCCGGCAAGCAGCAACGTCCCTCGGATGACGGGTGATGTTCGTATTCGACGGAGGCACGACAAGGGCAGGGGCGCAAGCCTTCCAGCTTCCGCCAGCCGAGCTGAGGTCCGCCCGATTTATCGAGGCGGACGCGTTGGGGGTCTACGTCGTACCGAGGCTCGAGCGTCGCATCCTCGCTGCCATCGAGGTCGACGACGATGGGCTGACCTCCTACCTCGAGAACTAAGCGAGACCTCTGTCGCCCCGACGCGGAGGTTGGTGACGCCACAGGTCTGCCGATCTGCCCTCGCAACGCCAGAGGGCGGCGCGGATCTCCGTTGCCACAGCGTCGAGTTGAGAACGGCTCGGTCCGCTGCCCCAGTTCGCTCTGATCTCGAACGCGTCGCCATCGAACCGCGGGAACACATGCAGGTGCGAGTGGAAGACCTCTTGGAAGGCTGCCTCGCCGTCGGCGTAGAAGAGGTTGACCCCTTCGCAGCGAAGAGAACTTCGCCTCCGTCCTTCGGCGAGTGCCCGTGTGGTCGCGAACATCTCCGCCGCTAGGTCCTCGCCTAGATCCGCCAGCCACGGCAGGTGCTGCTTCGGGATCACCAGCATGTGGCCTGGGGTCACCGGGTCGAGGACCATGAATGCCAAGACCTCGGCCGACTCATGAACCACGCTCGCAGGCAGCTCTCTGGTGACGATCCGGCAGAACACGCAGTCCACTGACACGGCCTGAGTCTCACACCGGGACGACCGGAGCCCTGGTGCATATCTGCCGATCTGACGCGTCGCGTCACAATTGGGCAGTAAGGGACGCGCGCGTGCTGAGTCGATCCGAACCTGAGTCATGGTGGGCAGTCCCGGCGCGAGGCCGGCCAGAAAGGTGGTGGCGTGATCGTCGTCAATGTGGACAACTTCGCCCCAGCGGAGACCGATCGGATGTTCGCGTCCCTCGGACAGCAGGCCGATGGCGTGAACACGCTCCACCATCATCGGGAACCCTGATCTCCGCGCGCTTAGTGGTCCCGGAGAGGTGGTGCGTGCCGGGGTGGTCCCGGCTTCCGACGCTGCTTCCTGGAGGACCCCATGGAACAGCAGACGCGCAGAACCCTGACCGTCGCCGAGGCGGCGGAGGTGCTCGGCATCTCACGAGCTCACGCCGACGACTGCGTACGGACCGGTGAACTGCCATCGATCGTTCTCGGTCGCCGTGTCGTCATCCCACGCCGAGCGATTGACAACCTCCTCGGCGACGTGTCCGAGTCGGCGAGCGACTGAGTCCCGGCCGTGCGCGATGACCAAGGGCAAAGGGAGGTCCACAGACTTGCATCACCGATGCCGAGAGTGGTCCTTGGGTGCTCGGGCGGCGCGCTGTTCAGCCCTGACCACGAACCCACGAGCCGCCGAGCGGCTGCCTTGCTGGCCCGAGGTGTGCAGTGCTGAACCTGCAACGGCTCGCTCCTGGGGCGGAGGGCTATTACCTCGACCAGGTCGTCTCGGGCATCGAGGACTACTACGCGGAAGGCGGTGAGGCGCCGGGCTACTGGCTGGCCACTTCGGACCAACTGGGCCTCGACGGCACGGTCCGGCCTGATGATCTGCGCTCCGTTCTCACTGGGCACCATCCGGCGACCGGCGAGCGACTGCATCACGCTCGCAACCGGAAGGTCCCCGGTTGGGATCTGACCTTCCGGGCGCCGAAGTCGGTCTCGATCCTCTGGGGTCTGGCGACGCCCGACATCGCCGACGAGGTCGTCGCCGCGCACGAGCGCGCGATCACCGTCGCCGTCGACTACCTCGAAGCGGTGGCCGCGTTCACCCGCACGGGCCACAACGGCGTCAACCGGGTCGAGACCTCCGGGTTCGTTGCCGCCGGCTTCCGTCACCGCACGTCGCGCGACGGTGACCCTCTGCTGCACAGCCATGTGCTCCTGGCCAACTCGGTGCGCGCCGCCGACGGTCGGTGGCGGACGATCGACGCGGTCGCGCTCTATGACCACGCCCGGACGGCTGGCTACCTCTACGCGGCCCACCTTCGTCACGAGCTCACTGCACGCCTCGGCGTCGGATGGACACCGGTCGAGAACGGTCTGGCCGACATCGCCGGAGTGACCACGGAGGTCATCGACCTCTTCTCGAAGCGGCGCGAGCAGATCGAGGCGCAGATGGCGGAATGGGGTCTCACCTCGGCCAAGGCGGCCCAGGTCTCGACTCTGGTGACCCGGCGGGCAAAGGGTCCGCAACCCGAGCGCACTGAAGAGCTCCGTCGGCGGTGGATCGACGAGGCCGAAACCGTGGGCTGGACGACGGACGACCAACGTGCTCTGCCCGGCTGTACCGATCCGCCCGAAATTGGCGCTGAGGTGACAACCGGACTGTTCGACCTTCTCTCCTCCGTCGACGGGCTGACCGAGCGGGCATCCACCTTCGACCGCCGCGACGTGATCCGTCGGCTCGTCGACGAGCTCCCGCCTGGAGTCGCGACGGCGACCGTGCTCGATCTCGCCGACCACTATCTCGCTCGTGCGGAGGTGGTGGCGGTCGGCGCGACCGAGCGATGCGGTGCCCGCTACTCGACCACCGGGTTGCTCGAGATCGAGGCCGAGTACTCCGGCGATGCGCATCGGGTCAGGCGAGTGGCCGAGGCTCGGCCGATGTCGCCACCGTCCGCCGTGCGATCGATGGTCGCCCCTCGCTCGGTCAAGACCAGCAAAGAGCGATCGCGCAGCTCTGCCGATCGGGCAACGCGGTCGACGTGTTGATTGCCGCGCCCGGGACCGGCAAGACGTTCAGCCTCGACGCGGCCCGAGAAGCATGGCAGCGATCCGGGCAGCGGGTGATGGGCTGCGCGTTGTCGGCGACGGCCGCTCATCAACTCCAAGCAGGGTCCGGAATCGCGTCGTCGACCATCGAAGCACTCCGCGTCGACCTCGCGCGTGGCAATGCACGCCTCGACGCCGCCAGCGTCCTCGTGATCGACGAGGCCGGCATGGTCGGCACCCGGTCCCTCGCTGCGCTCATCGAGACCGCCGACCGCGCTGGCGCCAAGGTCGTGCTCGTGGGGGACACCCGACAGCTCCCCGAGATCGATGCCGGAGGCCTGCTCCGGCGACTCGAACAAGTCCACCCGGTGATCAGACTCGACCAGAACCGCCGCCAGCAGGTCGGCTGGGAGCGACGGGCCCTCGACGCGTTCCGTCGCGACGACGTCGACGCGGCTCTCGAACTCTTCCACCAACACGAGGCTCTGGTCGTCGGCCCGAACGCGGATGTGGTTCGGGAGGTGATGGTCAACGACTGGTGGCGTCATCGCAGTGCCGGAGATCGCGCCGTCATGATGGCCAGCCGCAACATCGACGTCGACGACCTCAACCGACGTGCGCGCGCCCACCTCGCAGGGGCACACCAACTGCACGGTCAGGCGCTGATCGTGGAGCACCGGCCGTACCAGGTCGGGGACGCAGTCGTGTGCCTTCGGAACAATCGACGACGGGGCCTGCGCAACGGCACCGTCGGCGAGGTCGTGACGATCGACCACGAGCAACGTTCGATGCTGATCGACACGGCCGAGGGCCTACGACGCATCCAGGCCTCATACCTCGACCAAGGCTGGATCCGTCACGGATACGCCGTGACCATCCACAAGGCGCAGGGCATCACCGCAGACCACGGACTGCTGCTCGCCAGCGACCGGACCTACAACGAGGCCGGCTACGTCGGCATCTCCCGAGGGACCCGGAGCAACCGCATCTACGCCGTCAGTGACCAGGCTCACGACCCCGAGCACCAACCCCATGGACGGATGGCGCCAGATGATCGCGACCCGTTCGATCCCGTCGTCGACGCGCTCAAGACCAGCGCGGCCAAGGACCTCGCCACTCCCCCCGTGCCCGAGCTCGACGATGGCATCGACTTGTGGTGATCTCAGCCGAACAACAGCGCGCCGATCTGCTCGGCGGCCTCGGACTGCATGTCGTCGATGACGTGGCTGTACAGGTCGAGCGTGATGCTCACCGTGGCGTGACCGAGCCGCTCGGACACGACCTTGGGGTGAACGCCGGCCTTCAGCGCGAGGGTTGCCGAGGTGTGCCGAAGGTCGTGCAGCGTGATGCGAGGTACGTCGACCTTCCGACGCAACGCCGAGAACGTCGAGGTGAGCGTGTCGGGATGAAGGGGTGAACCATCCGGTCCGCAGAACACGAACCCGCTGTCGATCCACACCTCGCCGAGTCGCAGGCGTTCCTCCAGCTGGACCTTCCGATGAAGCCGCAGCGCATCGACGGTCGCGGCGTCGAGCGCGATGCTCCGCTGCCCCCGCTTCGTCTTCGGCGTGTGCTCGCTGACCTTGCCTCCCTGCCCGACCGAGACGCAGTTGAGCTGCACGGCCAGCGACGCGGCGTTGAGGTCGACGGCGTCCCACTTGAGGCCAGCGACCTCGCCTCGCCGCATCCCGGTCGTCAGGAACAAGACCCACATGGCGTGCCATTCGTGGCCGGTGGTGGCACCGAGGAACCGCCGAGCCTCCTCGGCGTTCCAAGTGGGCCGCGCCGTGACGTTGACCTTCGGGGCGTCGACGACGTCCATCGGGTTGCGCGCGAGGAGCCCCCAACGGACAGCGTCGTTCAAGGCCTTCTTCAGCGTCCGCCGACAACTCGCGACGGATCGAGCTGACAGCCCGGTCTGACCGTCGATCCGACCGTTGGCGAGCAGCGCTGCGTTGAGTTGTCGGAGGTGCATCGGGCTCAGGTCGGCCAGTCGGATCGTGCCGATCCTCGGCACCACCCACAGCCGTAGCATCTGCTCGTAGTTGCGCATCGTGCTGTCGAGCACCGTCGTGCTCGTGGCTTCGAGCCACTCGGTCAGGTACTCGCCGACCGTCACCGTGCCCGGGTCGACGAACATGCCGGTGCGCATCCGCTCGAGCGTCGCAACGAGTGCATCCTCGGCCTCCGCCTTGGTTCGGTGTCCGCCGACCCACTTCTGCTGCTTCTTCCCGGACGCGTCGCGCCCGAGGGACACGACGTAGGTCCAGGTGCTGCCCCGCTTCATGACCGAGCCGCGCATCGCAGCTCCTCCTCGCTCTCACGAGACCTATGCGCGCGAGCGCCGAGGTCAATTCGGAGGCGAAGACAGCTGCCGGATTAGCAAGGGATTAGCAAGCACCCGATCGAGACCGGCCGAGGCGCCGAAAACCCAGTGTTTCCAGAGCCCGAGGTCAGAATCGAACTGACGACCTGCTGTTTACAAGCCGCGAGTCGAGTGTACACCGAGGTCCGTTGCGACCCGCCGTGTCGCGGTTTTCGCATCGACGTCTCACGGGATTCAACCGCCGAAATCCGTGGGCGTCCAGAGATTCGTGAGACGAACGGTGAGACGGCGATGCCTGCTCACTGGGTTCGGACCATTCTCATCCGACCAGAACTGCGGGATCGCTGGGTGCGGGTCAATCTCGAGGATGCACACGTCCAGTCGGCTGCTCGAGAACGCTCGATCCCCGGAGCTTGCCGCACTCGCTGCCTACGATGTCCTCTGAGAACCCGGCGACCTCAACATGAGGTTCCAGTTCCGGCCGCACTCGGTCGGCACGCCAGTCGAGCGCGACGATCCGAGCGAGGAGCCCACCGATGGGAGACCACAGCGCCATCGAATGGACCGAGGCCACCTGGAACCCGACTACGGGGTGCGACAAGAATTCGCCGGGCTGCGACAACTGCTACGCCCTCACCCTCGCGAAGCGGCTGAAAGCGATGGGGCAAGCGAAGTACCAGCGCGACGGTGACGCTCGGACGAGTGGGCCGGGCTTTGGGCTGAGCCTTCATCCGGATGCGCTGGGTATCCCCCGCGGATGGACGGCGCCCCGAACGATCTTCGTGAACTCGATGAGCGATCTGTTTCACCCCGAGGTTCCGCCGGACTACATCCGTCGCGTTTTCGACGTCATCGCGAGCACCCCTCAGCATCAATACCAAGTGCTCACGAAGCGATCGAAGCGACTAGCTGAACTCGGCTCACGGCTCGACTGGCCAGCGAACCTTTGGATGGGAGTGAGCATAGAGAGCACGCGGTATCGGTTCCGACTCGACCACCTCAGGGAGGTCGAGGCCTCAGTGCGTTTCGTGAGCGCCGAGCCACTGCTCGGTCCGCTTCCCGAGCTGGACCTCGAGGGGATCGACTGGCTCATCGCCGGCGGCGAGAGCGGTCCACGTGCCCGCCCCATGGACGAAGCATGGGTGCTCGACCTTCGAGACCAATGCAAGCACGCCCGCGTACCGTTCTTCTTCAAGCAGTGGGGCGGTCGCACGCCAAAGGCCCGCGGGCGCGTGCTTAAGGGTCGGACGTTCGACGAGATGCCCGAACTCCTCGGAGTCTGACCGAGTGACGAGGTACTGGGGCTTCTGGACGCGCGGGAAGCTCGACTTGCTCCGCCGTTACCTGGACGCCTTCACGACTGCGTCGAAGCGGCAGCAGGAGATCTTGTTTCTCGATCTCTTCGGAGGGCAGCCGACCAACCGCGAGCGGATAACCGAGCACGATCTCGACGGGTCGGCTCGGATCGCACTCAACGTCGCCGATGCTGGCTTCTCTCGTTTGAGATTCTTCGAACTTGAGCCGTACGCGAGCCGACTCCGCGCCTCCCTGGAGACGGACTTCCCGGGCCGCGACCTTCAGGTCGTGCCCGGCGACTGCAACCTGACCATCGCCTCGACACTCGCTGCCCTGGCTCACGTGAACTGGGCCCCCACGTTCGCCTTCGTCGATCCGAACGGACCCGACGTCCATTGGTCAACGATCGAGGCCCTGGCAAAATTCAAAAGGCCAGGACGCACCAAGACGGAGATCTGGCTCCTGCTGGCGGCCGGAATGTTCATCCGCAACTTGCGAACGGACGGCACCGTTCGTGACGTCGATGCCGACAAGCTCGATCACATGTACGGCACCGAACAGTGGCGCACCATCTACGAGGCTCGGGTTCGGCAAGAGCTCTTGCCAGCCGACGCGCGCGACGAGTACGTGAACCTGATGCGGTGGCGCCTCGAGAACGTCCTCGGGTACGCCTGGACACATCCCCTCGAGATCTTCAACGAACGCGGCCATTCGATCTATTACATGGTCTTCGCCACGGATCACGAGGTCGGGAACAGGATCATGACGGACTTGTATGGAAGGGCCGCGAATGAGTTTCCAGCGATGCGGGAAGCCGCTCGTCGGCGACGCGCGCGTCTCGCCGAGGAAGACAGCGGAATCCACAACCTGTTTGGCGCGGAACTCGATGACCTGCAGGCGCCGCTTGGCAGGGGCGAGCGGCTTTACGAGCACAGTCCTGCCGAACCGCCATATGGCTCCAGGTAGAGGGCAGGCTGCCAGATCCAGCATCGACCGCGATGTCGCGTCACGTGGCGCGTCAAGCACGTCTCGCGATTCAACGGACCGTCCAGGTTGGAGCTGACCTGCGACCCTGGCCTCCGTGAGTCCCGAAGCAGGTCGCCGCGGTCCTGCAGTCAGGCCCGCGCCAGCGTGGCCCTCGTCGGTTGCCTGTTAGTTCACCGTGGTGTTCACCATGGTGGCGAATAGATCCGAACGGTCGAGCTTCTGCCCGTCGTAGATCACGACGCCATACGTGTCGTCGATCAGGTAATCGTTGTTGTCGTAGATGTGAACGTGGATGCCTCGTTCCTGAGGGCGGTCAGCCGTCCAAAGGACCGCAGGCGTCGACGCCCACACCTGAAACGGCAGGCCTTCGTAGTCATCGAGATTGATCTCGCGCGTCACGTCGTCGTACTGATTCGCGCGGTTGAACTGATCGTGGAGGGGCTTGAGCGGCGTCGACGCGATCGGTTCCTTGCTCCAAGTGCTGTCGCGACCGCAGTTCCCGCAGAGGTGCTTGGTGTGCGGGGTGCGGGCGAACTCGCCAAGGTCGAGGTGCGGGTAGCCACAGTGATTGCAGTTGATGCACCCCATCGACTTCCCCATCTCCAAGGCCCACACGAACTCCAACGCCGAGGGCGGCGTGAGATGGACCTTGCTGATCTCCAGGCTGCCGAACAGGTTGTCGGTGGCGTTGTAGTGGAGCGAGAGCGCCTTGAAGTCCCGGTCGACGACCTTGGTCCCACCCGGCACGTCCCGGACGTGGACGTGGATCTTGGGGCGTCGGCGGGCGCCCACGCCGTTGTGTGTGATCGCCGGTGGCATCGAGCACCAGATGCCAACCTCGGCATGGTCCTCGATCGCGATGTGCTGAGGATCCACGACGTAGGACATGGGCTGGGTGTGGTTCGAGCACCGCATCGAGCCGTGCGCAGAAGCGTCGACGATGTCGGCCTTGGTTCCCCAGTGGCGCTGATGCGTGCGACACCACCACCTGTCCTTGCCGTTGCGCATCTTGCCGGCCTCGACGATGTCGCAATCGAGTTCGGCATCGTCTCCCTCGACGCCGGGAAACCGCCCTATCAGTTCCTCGTTGGAGACCGCGATGTTGCCAAGCGTGCGGCCGTAGGACCAGCAGATGGCCTCGACCGGCGTCGCACCGTTCGCGGCGGTCCTGGCGGATTGGTCGAGGCCCACGAACCGTCGATTCGCCTTCCTCGCGGGCGTCGTCGACATGTCCCACTCGTACGCCCAGAGTTCGACTCGGCCTCCGGGTCCGACTTCCCTTTCGATCTCCATCTCGACCCCGTGCTGTCGACCCCGACCGGCGCGGGGCGATGAACTCGGCACACCATCGTACGCGGTCGGACTCGCCACGAGACGGGGATGGCGGCTCGACGAGGCGCGTTCTGTGGGCGCCTGCCCTGGGTGCGGAGGCGTTGATCGACCCCACCGCGTGTTCCGCTTGCGGAACAAGCACTTCATGGCCTTCGGCCGCCCTGGGGAGATGAGAATGGGGTGGCCGCCCGTCGATGCCGGCTGGCTTTGGTGCTTCGAGCCCGCGAACAAGCATGGAACTGGGGGTCACCGTTCGGGCACCCCGGACTGTTGCCTCGAGCACGCGTCTCAGACTCTTCGTCCCAGGTGATCTCTGGCGGGCGGCGGTCCGCCAACGAAGGGAGCAACCGCCATGGATCTACTCATCGATCACGTCGCCGGGCTCGACGTGCACAAGAGATCGGTGACCGCGTGTGTGCGCACACCCGGGCCGACGGCGTCGGAACGTCGGGAGGTGAAGCGGACGTTCCTGACGTTCCACGACTCGCTCATCGAGATGCGCGACTGGATCGTGTCCGAGGGGGTCACCGAGGTCGTGATGGAAGCGACCGGCGTGTTCTGGAAGCCGGTCTGGTTCGCGTTGGAGGGACACGTCGGGCTGCGACTCGTCAACGCCCGACACGTGAAGATGGTCCCGGGCCGCAAGACCGACGTCGGTGACGCCGCGTGGCTCGCGCAGCTGTTGGAGGTCGGTCTGCTGCGAGCGAGTTTCGTGCCGCCGCCCGACATTCGGGATCTGCGCGATCTGACCCGCTACCGCAAGCGGCTCAACCAGGACGAGATCCGCGAGGGTCAACGCGTCGAGAAGGTCCTCGAGGACGCGGGCATCAAGTTGTCGTCGGTCGCGTCGAAGACCCTCGGAGTGTCGGGACGGCTGATGCTCGAGGCGCTCATCGCGGGTGAACGCGACCCGAACACGCTCGCGGAGCTGGCGAAGGGCAAACTCCGCGCCAAGTCCTGGGATCTCACCCGGGCGTTGTCGACCGACCGGTTCGCGGAGCATCACGGCGCGATGTTGCGGGCCCATCTCGACCACATCGACCACCTCGCCGCGACGACCGAGGCGCTCGACCGTCGCATCGCCGAACTCTGCGGCCCCTACCAGCGCGCCCATGCCCACCTGGTGACGATGCCCGGAATCGGCGACACCACCGCCGAGGTGATCCTCGCCGAGGTCGGAGCGGACATGTCGATCTTCCCAACCGCGGGCCATCTCGCGTCGTGGGCCGGGTTGTGTCCCGGCAACGACGAGTCCGCCGGCAAACGCCGATCCGGTCGCACCAACCCGGGAAGCGTGTGGCTCACCGATGCCTTGTTGCAATCGGCGTGGTCGGTGTCGCGAATGAAGGGCACCTACCTGTCCGCGAAGTTCTGGCGCCTCGCCCGTCGGATCGGCAAGAAGCGGGCGGCGGTCGCGGTCGCGCACACCATGATCGTCGCGGTCTGGCACATGCTCAGCGAGGACGTCGACTACCACGACCTCGGAGACGACTGGTTCGAACGCCGACAAGATCCCGACCGCGAAGCACGACGCCTTCTCCAACGACTCCACGACCTCGGACACGACGTCACCATCACCGCCGCCTGACAGCGAAACCGGCACCGCATTCGGGGCTCCGCCCCGACCCCACACGCCCCAACGCCCGCCCCCGACAACATTCACGTCTCAGCCAGTCTGTGCCGTTCCCTGACCACGGCAACTCGCCGACGGCTCGAGCCGCCCGGGCGTACCCTTGACCCCATGAGCACGGTCGATCTGTCGGACGAGGTGGTGCGTGAGTTCGTCGCCGAGTTCGGCGACGACGCACCGCAGGTGGCGGAGAGGGCACTCCGCAGCGAGATCACCCGGCATCGCATCGAGAGAGCCGTGAAGGACGGCACCGATCCCGCTTCGGCTGTGGCAGCGGCCCTGGCCAAGGATCCCGAGTTCGTCGCCGACGTCGAGCGTCTCGACGGCGCTGGCGAGCAGCCTGCCGGCGACCTCGAGGAGCGCCTTCGCCGCTCGACGGGGTGAGCTATCAGCCGACCCTGCTCGAGGACAGCTTGGATCCCTGGCTCGCCGTCGAGCCGGATCGCGAACGCCGTGAGACCGTGATCCGATTTCTGATGGCGTTGTGCGACGTCGACGGCATCTGGGACGATGCCCGGCCCGTCCCGGGCACCAAGCTCCCGGCCTTCGCGGCGATGGTCCCCGGCGCGGGCGTCGTGGTCGTGTGGGTGATCGCAGATCGTTACTCGCAGCTCGCCATCAGGTATCTCTACGACCTCTCGACGGGGCAGCGCTTTGGCGGTTGACGCTTCTCCGATTCAATGCCGGACGACGTGGTCAGGGAGTGGCACAGACTGGCTTGTTGCGCAAGCGCAACGAGCGGAGGGGCCGACCTCAACTCGGCTCACGCTTCATTGGTTCGGAGCCACGAGGCGCGGTTGGGGCAGGCCCGACCACGAGCCCGGTGAAGAGCGGTGGTGAGAGGCGGTCTGGTCGCTC
>DATEEV010000545.1:0-5264 GCA_035281005.1 Microthrixaceae bacterium
TCGCCGACAACCCGATCGTGGCGATCCTCACCCGGCGAGTCGAAGCTGCAGAAGGGCGATCATGAACGACGCACGGCACCAGGAGCTCGACGATCTCCGCATCGACCCGGCGACGCCGGGATTCTTCCTGCGACCCGACTACTACGAGGTGCTCGCCCGACTGCGGGCCGAGGACCCCGTCCACGAGTTCGCGCCCGGGATCAAGGCGGTGACCCGCTACCACGACATCCGCGAGATCAGCCGCGATCCCGATCGGTTCTGCAGCAGTCGCGGCGTGCTGATGAACGATCCGCTCCGCGACGGTGGACGTGTCGACGGGTCGATCCTGCACATGGATCCGCCGCAGCACACCGAGTGGCGCAAGATCCTCAACCGCGAGTTCACCTCGCGGGCCCTCGCTCGCCTGGAGGACGGGGTGCGTGTGCTGGCCGTCGAGCTGCTCGACGCGCTGCCCCGCGACGAGACCATCGACCTCGTCGCGGCGCTCACCGCCGAGATGCCCGTGCTGGTGATCTGCGACCTGCTCGGCGTGCCCGCCTCCGCCCGGTCCGACTTCCGCCGCTGGTCCGACGCGGCGATCGTGGCGTCGGACGGAACCTCGGGGCTCTCGCCGGAGGACGAGGCGAGTGTGACGGAGATGATCCTCTTCCTCGACCAGTTCGCCAAGGACAAGGCGGCGCACCCTGGCGACGACATCACGTCGTTGCTCGTGAATGCGGAGGTGGAGGACAACCGGAAGCTCACGCCCGGCGAGCTGATCACCTTCCTCATGTCGCTGGTGGTGGCCGGCAACGAGACGACCCGTCACCTCATGAGCGGTTCGTTCATCGAGATGGCGGCTCGCCCTGACGAGCGCGACGCGCTGTGGGACGACGTGTCGGGCATCCCGGGTGCGGTGGAGGAGTGCCTTCGCTGGATCACGCCGATCCAGCAGTTCGCACGGACCGCCACGCGCGACACCGAGGTCGGCGGCGTCGCGGTCTCGGAGGGCGACTACCTCGTGATGCTGTACGCCTCGGGCAACCGCGACGAGGAGGCGTTCGGCGAGACGGCCGCCGAGTTCGACCTGCGGCGCGAGCCCGGCACTGCGAACCTCGCGTTCGGTTTCGGCCAGCACCTCTGCCTGGGCGCGGCGCTCGCCCGCATGGAGGCGCGGGTGTTGCTCGAGGAGCTCGCGGCTCGGCGCTCGACCTTCAGCCAGGCGGGCGAGGCGGAGTACCTGCCGTCGAGCCTGGTCCGAGGGCCCCACACGCTCCCGATGATCTTCGACCGATGAGCCTGATCACGATGGACTCCTGCGCCCTATGCCGAGGGAACGATGACGCTGCGGATGACGTCACCGACGACCATCGCGGCAGGACCCAAGCGAGGAACCGAGCGATGGAGAGGATCGACCGATGACGAAGCCGGGACCGTTGGTGGCCACCGATGAGTTGCTCAGCCACCAGATCGTCGACACGTTCGCGCGCGTCGCGCAGTCCGACCGATCGTGGACCGAGAAGATCTGGGCGATGGCCGCGGCGCGGGACGGCTCGCTCAGCATGGCGTTCGGTCTCGGCAAGTACCTCAACCGAGACGTGATGGACGGGTTCGCCGGCATCTCGCGCGGCACCGAGCAGTGGACGGTGCGCGCCAGTCGCCGACTGACGCCCGACCTCGAGCGCACCGAGGTCGGCCCCATCGCCTACGAGATCGTCGAGTCGCTGCAACGCACCCGCTACGTGCTGGCCGTCAACGACGTCGTGCCGATCAGCTTCGACCTCGAGGTCGAAGGCGTGGCACCGCCCGCGATCGAGGAACGCGAAACCCATGTCAGCCGGAGCCGGCTTCGCATCGACGCCGACATCATGCGATTCCACCAAGCGGGCGTCGCTCGCGGCTGGATCGACGTCGACGGCGAGCGGACCGAGCTCGACGACGAGTCCTGGGTCGGCGCGCGCGACCGCTCGTGGGGCGTGCGCTATGAAGTGGGCGCGCCGATGCAGGACATCGAGGTGACCACGATGCCGTCGGACACCTCGGGGATGTTCGTGTGGATGCCGGTCACCATGACGCGGCCCGACGGTCGGTCGTTCACGCTCTTCGTCTACTACCAGCACTACCAGGGCGCCGGGTGGTCGACGGGCAGCGCCCGCGGTGCGATCGAGCTCTCCGACGGGCGGAACAAACCGTTCCGCGACGTGATCCCGTCGCTGGAGTTCCGCGACGACAACCGCCGGCTCGTCGGTGGAACGATCCGGGTGGTCATGGCCGACGGCTCGGAGCGGGACTACCGGGTCGACCCGGTCTCCACGACCGGCTTCCACCTCGGCACCGGCCTCTACGGCGGCTACGAGGGCCACCATCAGGGTGAGTGGCGGGGCGACCTGGTCGTCGAGGGGGAGCACATCGATCGTTGTGACGAACCAGAGGTTGCTCGGCGTATCCACCAGCACCGCGACTGCATCGTCCGCGTCGAGGACCTGGCCGACGGCTCGACCGGCGTGGGCTCGATGCAGTCCGGCGTGATCGGGGCCCATCCCGAAATGGGGCTCACCGCCGAGGCGTCGTTCCGATGAGCGCTCGGCGGCCAGGACCGGGGCCCAGGTGAGTAGCGTCAGCACCGCGGGTCGGGGGCATGAGGGCGTGGCCCCGGGGTTTCGAGTTGAGCGAGAGGGGACCGATGGTGGGTGACGAGGGGAACGGGAGCTTCGAGCCCGACGCCGTCCACGCGAAATACCTGGCAGAACGCGACAAGCGGCTCATCCCGGGCCGCTCCGAGATCCGCGACCTGACGACCGACGAGCACTTCGCCCGCTTCCGCGAGGACCCCTTCACCCCCGTGGCTGCGCGCGCCCCGGTCACCGACGACGTCGATGTCGTGATCGTCGGCGCTGGGATCGCCGGCGTGCTCGCCGGCGTCCGGCTTCGAGAGGCGGGGATCGAGCGGATCTGCATCGTCGATCAGGCCGGCGGGATCGGCGGCACCTGGTACTGGAACCGGTACCCGGGTGTGATGTGTGACGTCGAGTCGTACATCTACATGCCGATGCTCGAGGAGCTCGACTACGTCCCGAAGGATCGCTACGCGTCGGGCGAGGAGATCCGCCTGCACGTTCAGGCGATCGCCGATCGGTACGACCTCGTGTCCGACGCCCTGTTCCACACCGGTGTGACCGACGCGACGTGGGACGACGCGACCGCCCGCTGGCGGATCCGCACCGACCGCGGCGACGAGGTGACGGCGCGGTACTACGTGCTGGCGGTCGGGATCCTCAACCTGATGAAGCTCCCCGCCATCCCCGGCATGGAGGAGTTCGCGGGGAAGTCGTTCCACACCGCGCGCTGGGACTACGACTACACCGGCGGTGCACCGGGCGAACCGCTCACCGAGCTCGGCGACAAGGTCGTCGGCCTCATCGGAACCGGCGCGACCGGCATCCAATGCCTCCCCCCGTTGGCCGCCGCGGCGAAACAGGTCTACGTGTTCCAACGCACGCCGTCCGCAATCGGGGTCCGCGGCAATCGGCCCACCGACGCCGAGTTCGCGAACACGCTCGAGCGCGGCTGGCAGCAGGCGCGGATGGACAACTTCCAGTCGATCATGCTGGGCAAGCCGGTCGACGTGGACCTGACCGACGACGGGTGGACCCACCACTACGGCCCGGTCCAGCACCGGCCCCGGTGGAAGGGCATGACGATCGAGGAGTATCTCCGCGAGGCCGAGGAGTTCGACTTCGGCGTCATGGAGGAGCACCGGACGCGGGTCGAGGAGCTGGTGGCCGATCCCAGCACCGCCGAGATCCTCAAGCCGTACTACCGGTACCTCTGCAAGCGGCCCTGTTTCCACGACGAGTACCTGCAGGCCTACAACAACCCCAACGTCACCCTCGTCGACTGCCCGGCGGGCTTCGATCGCGTCACCGAGGCAGGCCCGGTGGTCGACGGTCACGAGTACGCGGTCGACCTCCTCGTCTACGGCACCGGCTTCGAGGCCGAGCTGACTCCGCTGCACCGGCGCGCCGGCCACGAGATCGTCGGGCGGGGCGGCGTGACCCTCGCCGAGAAGTGGGCCGACGGGGCCGCCAGCCTCTTCGGGATGATGAGCCGGGGCTTCCCGAACCTCTTCGTCATGCCCGCGCCGGGTCAACAGGCCGTCGTCACCGTGAACTACACGCAGCTCGCGGTGCTCGGCGCCGAGTTCGTCGGCCGCATGGTCGGACTTCTCGAGGAGCGCGGCGTGAAGGCGTTCGACGTGAGCGCGGACGCCGAGGAGGCCTGGACCCAGAAGATCCTCGACTCCTACGTCGACGGCAGTCACGTCATGGCCGCCTGCACGCCCTCGCGGATCAACAACGAAGGCAACCCCGCGGGGATGAACCCCCGCAACGGCAACTACGGCCGTGGCCTCGGCGACTACTTCGGGTACCGCGACCTGCTGCACCAGTGGCTCGACGACGGCGAGTGCGACGGCGTCGAGCTCACATGAGCGACGCTCCCCCCGACGATCGACCCGTGGTCGTCGTCACCGGCGGAGGCGGCGGCATCGGCGCCGCGATCGCGGAGCGGCTCGGCCGGGAGGGCTGGTTCGTCGTCACGGCCGATCCGCTGGTGTCACTCGACGGCTCGGAACAGCTCCCGGCTCCGGCGGAGACCACGGCCGGGCGGATCGTCGCCGCCGGAGGCGCCGCTCGTGCCTCGGCGGTGTCGGTGACCGACGGCGACGCGGTCCGCGAGTTGTTCCGCGGGCTGGTCGATGAGTTCGGCCGGCTCGACGCCGTGATCAACGTCGCCGGCATCTCCCGGCCCACCGGCTTCGCCAAGGGCGGCGAGGAGGACTGGCGCGGCGTGCTCTCGGTGCACCTCGACGGCTACCTCAACGTCCTGGGCGCGGCCCTGCCGATCATGGCCGCGGCGGGCAGCGGGCGAATCCTCGGAGTCACGTCAGGATCCGGATGGCGTCAGGCCGACGCGGGTGCCTACGCGTGCGCGAAGCGCGCGGTGGCGGCGCTCACGTGGCAACTCGGTCGGCAGGCGCCTGCGGGGGTCGCCGTCAACGCGATGTCGCCGATCGCCGTGACCCGGATGGTCACCGCCGCGCTCGGCGCCGCTCGCGGCAAGGGCGGTGCCGGTTCGAGTGGGCCCAGTACGGGAGGGGCCGGCTCGGGCGCGCCGGCGACCGGAGGCCTGTCGCTCGGATCGATGCCCGCCCCTGAACAGCTCGGTCCTTTCGCTGCTCACCTCGTGAGCGAGACCATCGCGTGGTCGAGCGGGCGGGTGTTCTT
>DATEEV010000546.1:0-10778 GCA_035281005.1 Microthrixaceae bacterium
CGCCGGGGAGGATCTGGCGAACCTGCGCCATGACGCGGCCCCGGCGTTCTCGTCCGGCATTGGGGTCGAGGAAGTAGTCGAGCACGGCGCCGATCGCCGCAGCGATGACGAACTTCCCTAGCGGTCGAAGGAGCAGCATCCAAACTCCGATCGGCGAATCGTGGACCTGCCCAGTACTACCCGCACCCGCGAACGATCAGACGCGTCGGCGGGCGGGTGATGAGCGACCTGACTGCGCAGGCGTCGATGGCGTGCGGGCCAGAGGTGGACGCCGGTTCGCCTCCACGTCGCGGCCGAAATTCAGTCGACGCGGCCGAGCTTGTCGTAGAGGTCGGGGAAGACCCGTCGGGATCGAGCTGCTTCTTGGCGGACTCGTAGGCCTCACGGTCATACACCCGCCAGAATCGCTCGCGTTCGTAGTGGTTGCTCCGATCAGCGTCTTGATGCCGCCGAGATCCCACACTGCTTCCTCCAACAGCACCGACAGGTCGCGGTCGCGAGCCGAGTTCGAAGCGCCGTACACGGCGAGGTCGATGAAGAGCTCGCTGTCGAGGCGCTCGCGCACCTCGGCGCCGATCCACGGGTAGACCTCCGCCGGCCGGTACGGCACCACCCACAAGGGCCAGAAGTCGAAGACCTCGCGGTACCAGTCCCAGAATCGGGCGAACCGCGACGCGGGGATGAACACGTCACACACGACGTCGGGTCGCCGCTTCATCTTCCCGAGCACCGGCACCAGGCGATTGGACCAGGTGATGAGGTTTCGCCGAACCGAGCAACCACTCGACGCCGATCGGCCGGTCCACCGGCTCGGCCTCGCACAGTCGACCGGACGCGCTTCGAGCCGCGCGAGCATGGACCGATGTCGTCACCGACCGAGATCCCCGATGAGCTCCGATTCGACTGCCCACGGTGCTCGACCAGCGTCACCGAGCTCTTCTACGGGCCGTGCACCTCGTGCCGGGAGCAGCTCCGCGCCGAGCTCGGCGGAGAGGCCCGTGAGGTCGAAGCCGAGGCCTACGAGCCAAAGATGAACGTCACGCCGAACGCGGTGGCGCTCAAGGACTGAGCCGGTTCAGTCCCGATCGGTCTGACTGAGCTCGCCGTCGGGCCCCATCGTCGAGATTCGGACGACCTCGTCCGATCCGTCTTCCTCTGCCGCGCCCACGTTGGTCGCGTAGGGCTCGCCCACCGCGCCCGTCGCCTCCGACAGGGTCGCCCCCGACCGGCGGCGGACGATTGCCGCCTCCTGGTCAGGATCGTCAGCGAGGTGGTACGGCACGGAGACCACGACCGTGTCGCGGCGTGATTGGAGCCGCATCTTCAGCGCCAGCGCGGACTGGTTGTGCAGCGCCCGCTGCCAGTAGTGGGGCACGATCGCTTCCGGCAGGATCACCGAGATGTAGTCGTGGCCCCAGCGACGGTCGAGCTCGTCGAGGAACTCGATGACCACCCCGGTCAGGTCGCGGTACGGCGACTCGATGATCTCGAGTGGCACCGTGAGGCCGAACGCATTCCACCTCGCTCGCAGCTGCTCGGCATGGTCGTCGTCGATCGCGACGCTGATCGCCACCAGGTCGTCCGCGTGGATCGAGCGCGCATAGCGCAATGCCATCAGCGCCGACCGGTTCACGCCGCCGACCAGCACGACGGCGCCGGTGCGAAGGGTCGGTGCTTCAGGTGCCGGGTCGACCACGAGCTGGGCGCCGACCGACCGGTAGTGGCGGGAGATCCAGCGGAACCCCATCACGACGATCGGCACCGCCACCACGATGATCCACGCGCCGATCGCGAACTTCGAGATGATGACCACGGCCGCCACGATGAACGTCGCCACGGCGCCGAGCGCCGAGCAGGCCAGGCTGAGCTGCCACCGCTTCTGCCGTTCCTTCAGGTGGTGGATCACCATGCCCGACTGCGACAGGGTGAAGCTCGTGAACACGCCGACCGCGTAGAGCGGGATCAGCAGGCTGACGTCCGCGTCGAAGACGATGAGCAGCACGCCCGCGAGGCCGGCCAGGATCAGGATGCCGTTGGAGAAGACCAGCCGGTCCCCCCGGGTCGAGAACTGGCGGGGCAGGTAGCCGTCGCGGCTGATGATGGCGGCGAGGCGCGGGAAGTCCGCGAACGCGGTGTTCGCCGCCAGGACCAGGATCGCGAAGGTCGAGAACTGCAACAGGTAGTAGATCAGGCTCCCCCCACCGAAGAGCGACCGGCCCATGATGGAGATGACCGACTCCTGTTCCGAGGGCATCGGGTGCATGTTGGCGGCGATGGCGCTGATGCCGAAGAAGCCGACCCCGAGGATGACGGCCATGATCCCCAGCGTGATCGCGGCGTTGCGTGGCGAAGGCTTCCGGAACGCGGGAATTCCGTTCGAGATCGCTTCGACGCCAGTGAGCGCGACGGCGCCGGAAGCGAACGCGCGGGCGAGGATGAGGGCCGATACTTCGCCGACGTAGGGCCCGAAGTGCTCCTCGACCTCCGGTGTCGGTGGCGCGTCGGAAGGATTGAGCTGGGGGAGTGTGCCCTGGAGGCCCCGGTACATGCCGTAGCCGACGAAGACCGTCATCATGACGATGTAGAAGTACGTCGGCACCGAGAACACGCGGCCTGATTCCTTCAGCCCACGCAGGTTGCCCGCCGTCAGGATGACGAGGAAGCCCACCGCCATCCACACGGTGTACGGCCGCAGCTCGTGGAACGCCGAGGTGATCGCGAGCGTGCCGGCGGCGATCGACACCGCCACGGTCAGCACGTAGTCGATGAGCAGTGACGCGCCGGCGACGAGCGACGGGGTCTCGCCCAGGTTCTCGCGGCTCACGATGTAGGAGCCGCCACCGTCGGGATACGCGTGGATCGTCTCGCGGTAGCTGTTCGCGACGAGCGCGAGCAGGAGGATCACGAGGATTGCGATCGGGACCAGGTGCGAGGTGGCGGCGGCCATGCCCCCGACGCCGACCAGCACGAGCATGACCTCGCCGGTCGCGTAGGCCGTCGAGGAGATGGCGTCGGAGGAGAACACCGCGAGCCCGACGGTCTTCGAGATGCGCTGGTGGTCCGCCTGGTCGCTGGCCAGCGGCCGCCCGATCAGAAGCCGCTTGATGGTGGAGGTCATCGGCGGAGACGTTAGGTCCGCGTTAAGGCGCGAAGGAAAATCCGCCGCACCGGGGTCAGGGGAGCCCGCCGAGCGGGTCGCTCAGCCGACACCACGCAGGCCGGCCCACGCGAGCTGGCTGACCTGCGATGCGAGCTCCTCGGGATCGATGTCGACCTCGAACTGGAGCCAGTAGCGGCATGAGCTCTCGGCCAGGCCGACGATCCCGTTGGCCAGGAGCAGACGGTGCTGTGGGTCGAGCGCCGGGATCTCGATCAGGTCCGCCACGAGCTCGGCGACCGACGCCTCGACCTTGCGCGCCTCGGACGCGAACTCCTCATCGCGCCGCGTGCCCGCCCCGAACATGACCCGGAAGGCGTCGTTGTGATCATCGACGAACGCGAAGTAGGCGCGGAAGCCCAGCTCGATCTGCTGGCGCGGCCCTCCGGCCTCGGCGGTCGCCTTGGCGATCGTGTCGCGGAGCTGGTCACCGATCTCGCCGAGTAGCTCGCGGAACAGCTCACGCTTCGACTCGAAGTGCTGGTACAACACCGGTTTCGTGACACCGGCCGCCTCGGCGACGTCGTTCATCGACGTGTTGTGGTAGCCGTTGCGGGCAAAGACCCCGACGGCGGAGTCGAGGAGCTGCTGTCGGCGTTCGGCGGCGGGAAGTCGCATGGAGATGACTCGAAGTTACCACCCGGTAACCGCGCCCAGCTTCGGCCCCCGATCACGAACCGGGTGATCGTGAATTCTCTGTGTCGTGTCTCGACCCGTCGCGATGCGTGTGAGAGGTTCAACCGCCATGAGTGACACCACCCCCCAACCTGACACGATCGTTCTCGTCCACGGCTTCTGGGTGACCCCCAGGTCGTGGGAGGACTGGAAGGCGTACTACGAGGCCAAGGGCTTCACCGTGGTCACGCCGGCGTACCCGGGCTTCGAGGTCGAGGTCGAGGCGCTGAACGCGGATCCCACTCCGATCGAGGAGCTCACCGCCCCGGCGATCATCGACCACCTCGTCGAGGTGGTCAGCGCCCTCGACACCGCGCCGATCATCATGGGCCACTCCGCGGGCGGCGCCTTCACCCAGCTCCTCCTGGACCGCGGATTCGGTGTGGCCGGCGTGTCGATCAACTCCGCACCCACCGAGGGCGTCCGGGTCGTGCCGCCGTCCCAGCTCAAGGCGACGTTCCCGGTGCTGAAGAACCCCGCCAACCATCACAAGGCCGTCGGGCTGACCCTCGAGCAGTGGAAATACGGGTTCACCAACACCTTCAGCGACGACGAAGTGCAGCGCACCTACGAGCGCTACCACGTGCCGGCGTCGGGCCGGATCCTGTGGAACAGCGTGTTGGCGAACTTCCAGCCCGGGCACCAGGACATCTGGGTCGACTACAAGAACGACGACCGTGCGCCGCTGCTGTTCCTGTCGGGCAGCGAGGACCACCTCATGCCGCCCGCGATCCAGAAGTCGAACGCCAAGCATTACAAGTCGAACACGATCACCGAGGTGAAGGAGTTCGAAGGCCCGCACCTCATGCCGTCGCAGGACGGTTGGGAGGAGATCGCCGACTACGCGCTCGACTGGGCGCTGGCGCACGCGGGCAAGACCGCTGCCGGTGCCGGGTGAGCGGCTCCCCGCACCCGCTCGCTAATAGCTGAACGGCTCGCCGCGGTCTTCGCGGTCGGCGGCCTTCACGCCGTACCCGAAGATGATCGCCGGGATCAGCACGACCGCTCCGACCGCCATCATCACCACGATCGTGGTGACGAGCCACGACGAGTACGTCGTCGCGAGGCCGATGAAGAACAACACGACCGCAGCGCCGTACAGCAGGTAGCCGAAACGCTTGCCGACTTCGCTCCACCTGGCGATGCGGGCGCGGCGCAGGAGCACGGGATCGTCGCTCACTGGCTCACCGCTCACGGGCTCGTCGCTCACGAGAGCCAGCCTTCGTCGTCGAACAACGTGTGGAGCTGGTCGCGCACGCGTCCCATCGAGAAATGCAGCTTCGCGAGCTGCTCGTTGGCGTCGAGCAGCGACTCGTCCGGCTCACGAAGGAAGTCCGCCACTCCCGCGACGTCATCGGGGTCGAACCACCGGAAGCCCAGCGCGCGGAGCTCGGCCGCGAACGGGTAGTGCCCGACCACTGCGGGTCGGCGGTGCAACGCGGCCTCGATCGGTGGGTTGCCGAAGCCTTCCCAGGTGGACGGGAACGCCACGACGTCGGCCGCGGCGTAGATGTCGGCCTCCACGTCGCAGGCCCGGTGGATCACGCGACAACGGGCCGACGCCAACAGCGCGTCGAGGGTCGGGCCATAGCCCTCCTCGGCGGGGCCGAGCAGCCAGTAGGTCGCGTCGAGCGCCTCCGCGAGCCCGATGGCCGCCGGGACGTTCTTGCGCTCGATCGCCCGGACCGGGTGTGCCACGACGACCTCGTCGTCGTCGACGCCCAGCCACCTGCGGGCCGCGACCCGATCACCCGGCCCCGAGGTCTCGAACCCGTTGTAGATCACCGTGGTGTCGAAGCCGTGGGCCGCCATCTCCGCCGCGGTCTGGTCGTTGATCGTGACGTGGCGCCATGCCGGGTCGTCGATCGGCAGCTCGGTCACGTGGGCGTACCGCTCGCGATGCCACGGCGGGTCGTGGTGGTGCATGACCGCCGGTCGCCCCGCCAGCACACGCGCGACGCCCAGGGCTGCCTCGACGTTGAGCGGGATCGTGCAGAGGTTCTCGACCACCACGAGGTCCGCATCAACGAGGGCATCGGCGATCTCGGCGTCGGTCGGTGGCGCCGGGGCGTCGATCGCCAGGCCGGGCACCTTGCGGTCGACCGGGCCTTCGCCGGCGACCGTGACGACGTCGAAGCCGAACGAGGCGACGATCTCCATCCATCGTCGAGCCACGATCGAGACGCCGTCGGTCATGCCGAATCGGAACGAGACAAAGGCGCAGGTCGTCATGCCGTAGCGTCAGCTTGGTGTCGGAGGCGACCACCGGACAACACGGCCAACCTCGCGATCCGACCCAGGCACAGCTCTCGCAGCGGGCTCGACAGGTGCTCGTGGCCCATTGGAACGATGCCGGGTACACCGCTCCCAACGTCGATCGGTACCGCTGGCAGTGGTTGTGGGACTCGTGCTTCCACGCGATCGTCTGGGCCGAGCTCGGCGACGAGCGCGCCGTGGTGGAGCTCGCCTCGGTCTTCGACGCGCAGGACATCGCCACTGGTTTCGTCCCGCACATGACCTACCGCGACGACCCGGCCTTCCACGCGGAGTTCTGGGGCCGTCGGGGCGCGAGCTCGATCACCCAGCCGCCGATGTACGGCCACGCGGCGGTGGAGCTCGTCGCCCGCGGCGTCGAGGTGCCCGAACCGGTTCTCGACCGGGCGAGCGCCGGGCTGAGGTTCCTGATCGATCGGCGGGCCCGGTCGGCCGGCGGTCTCGTCGAACTGGCGCACCCCTGGGAGTCGGGCTGTGACGACAGCCCGCGGTGGGACGACCTGGCCGGTGGCCCGTTCGATCTCCCGCGCTGGTACGAGCGCAAGGGTGAGCTCGTCGCATCGATCGAGCGGGGCCCCGATGGGGAGCCCCTGGCCAACCCGGCCGCCCCGGTCGGGTCGGTGTCGTTCAGCGCGCTCGTCGCGTTCAACGCGTCCGAGCTCGGGTCGCTCACCGGTGACGCGGCGCTGGTGGACGCCGGGCAGGAGTTGGCCGAGGCCGTCAGCGAACGGTGGGACCCGGAACTGGCGACCTGGGTCGACGACGGGCCAACCGCGAACGGCTCGGGTCGGGCGCGGACACTCGACGGGCTGCTCGGCGTGCTGATCGACCCCTCACCGGACCGGTTGGCGGTCGTCGGTGCGAGCCTCGTCGATCCGCTTGCCCACGGCGGAGCCTGGGGGCCGACCGGTGTGCATCGCGACGAGCCGACCTACTCGCCGGTCACGTACTGGCGTGGCCCGGCCTGGCCCCAGCTCAGCTACCTGCTGTGGGTGGCGGTGTCGCGGCGTGGTGCGATCGCCATCGCGGACGAGCTCGCCCGCTCGTTGCGACGTGGGGCCGCGAGCTCCGGGTTCGCCGAGTACTGGCACCCCGACACCGGCGAGGGCATGGGCGCGATCCCGCAGTCCTGGACCGGGCTGAGCATCGTGGCCCGACCGTCGGACTCGGAACAGGCCTGAGCCCCGCCGCTCAGCCGCGATACGGCGGATCGGCTGGCGCGTCGCGCAGGTCGACCTCGTCCAGCTCGACCTCGACCTCGTCCTCGGCCTCACGTGCGCGTCGCCGGCGCGACCTGGTCGATCCCGTCGACCCACTGAGCCCCTGCACCGCCTCGTCGTAGGGGATGCGGGGTTGGTCAGGCGTGCCCCGACGCGTACGCCGCGGTTCGGGCGCGGGTGGGGGAGGGGCGCTCGGCCGGCGCTGGGGCGGCGGCGCGGCCGGTGCGGGTCGCCGGGTGGAGGCCGGTGGTGCCGATGGTGCCGATGACCGCGAACCAGATGACCGCGAGGCTGATGGCCGCGACGCGGCGGGCGGGCGCGGCTTCCGGGCCGGCGGGGCCGTGCGAGGGGTGGGCCGCGGCGCGGTCGGGCGACGAGCGGGACGTGGCGCCGGTGCTCGGGTCGCGCCCACGCGGCGACCTCGCAGCAGCGACGACAACGTCAGCGCGACCCCAACGAGCACCACGATGTCGCCGAGCGAGATCACCTGGCCGGTCGGCAGCGGAATGACGTCGCCCAACCAGCCCAGCGTCTCGTCCTCGGCCAGGTGTCGTGAGCCCTCGAGCTCGACCCTCGCGAGGTCCTCCTCCTCGACCAGACCCGCCGACACCATCGCGTCGCCACTGACCGGCGTGCCCCAATTCAGGACCATGGGGACCAGGTTCATGCAGAGACCCACCACGATGACGATCATTCCCCCGATGCGGACGTTGAGGACTGCGAACGCGACGAGCGCCGCGGTCGAGCACACGTCGATCAGGACCGCGAACCAGCCCGACACCGGGAAGAGGCGGAACAGGAGCTGCACCGCGATGGCACCGACACCGAGCTGCCAGGCAGCCGGACGCCACCGCAGGAGGTTGTCGAACCGTCCGCCTCCGCTCAGGCCGAGCGCGATGCCGCCGACCACGGCGAGCACGGTGGGCAGCACGGCGAGCACGACCGAGGATGGTACCGACCGTTAGCGTGCGGCCCCATGTCTGAGGAGCTCCTGTACGAGGTGGGCGACGGCATCGCCCGGATCACGATCAACCGACCGGAGCGGCACAACGCCCTGAGCTGGACCGTCATCTCGGGCCTGCGGGAGCGGGTCGCCCAGGCGGCGGGTGACCCCGAGGTCCGCGTGCTCGTGCTCTCCGGGGCGGGCGAACGAGCCTTCTGCGCGGGAGCGGACCTGAGCGGCATGGCGGCGGACGCGTCCTATGCGGAGATCCACGGGTCGAGGGGCGAGCTCGCGGGGCTGTTCCAGGACCTGTGGGCGGCGGGCAAACCCACGATCGCCCAGGTGCGCGGCTACTGCCTCGCCGGGGGGTTCGGCCTCGCGTTGGCCTGTGACCTGGTCGTCGCGGCCGACGACGCCGTGTTCGGCACCCCCGAGATCGACCGGGGGCTGTGGCCCCACATGATCACCGTGCCGCTGTGCCGCTCGATGGCCCCGAAGAAGGCGCTCGAGCTGATGATGACGGGCCGGCGGGTCGATGCCGACGAGGCCGACCGGCTCGGCTTCGTCACCCGCGTCGTGCGGGCCGACGCCCTCGGCGCGACCGTCGACGAGCTCGCCGCCACGTTGGCGTCGAAGAGCCCGTCGGTGATGGCGCACGGTCGCACCGGGTTCTACCGGGTGTGGGACCAGGCGGCGCCGGACGCGCTCGCCCTCCTGCACCAGATGTTGACCGTGAACACCTCGTTCGAGGACACCGCCGAGGGCATCGCGGCCTTCCTCGACAAGCGCGAGCCGACATGGAGAGGTCGCTGAGCATCCGAGCGAGACTCTGCATCGTCGTAGCCCTCCTCCCGCTCGCGAGCCTCGCCATCGGCGGGGGTGTGGCGCTCGGGGGCCCTGCTCGGAGAGCGGCCTCGGCGACCGCTCGCGCACCGGCGAGGACCGCACGCTGCGTGGACGAGGGCCTCGGCGCCGCGCCGTCGGTGTGGGAGATGGATTGGCACGTCGAAGGTGTGGGCGATGCGGCCGAGGTCGTGGTCGACGCGGCCCGGCGCCGGGGGATGGCGACGATCGTGCCGGAGTCGGGCTGGGAGCTCCGACTGGTTCCGCCGCCCGGCATGTCGGTGTTCGAGACCGACGGCACCTACATCGCTCGTCGCGGCCTCGCGATCGTCGGGATGCGAGCACCGCTGTCGGCCGAGCCCCGGATCACGACCCCCGACGGCCGATGCACACTGCTGCTCGGCCCCGAACGCGCCGACGTCGTCGTGGTCGGCGACAGCCTGTCGTTGTCGGTCCGGTACCAGCTCATCGCCGCGCTCGGGCCTCACGCCGTGGTCGACGGGCAGAGCGGGAGGCAGACGGCCGACCTCGTCGACGAGCTGCGCGGCGGGCTGTCGCTGCCGGGCCGCACCGAGACGGTGGTGATCGAGCTCGGGTCGAACGACGCCGTGGAGATCGCCTGGTACGGCGAGGCCGAGCTGCGCGCGTGGGCGGCGGGTCTCATCGCCCTCGCCGCGGTCGCGGGCGGGCACGGGGTCGACTGCCTGGTGCTGGTCACGGCGAGCGAGGCCGTTCCCACCGTGATCGGGGGGCCGCTGCCGAGTTGGCCGTGGATCACCGCGACGATCAACGGGGCGTCGCGTCGCCTGGCCGCGGACCCGCCGTTCGGGCGGTGGTCCGTGGCCGACTGGGCCGCCGTCTCCGCGCCGAACCATGGCGGTGCCGCGTCGTGGTTCGACCCCGACGAGCTGCACCTGACGGCCGCGGGTCGGCCTGCTTTCGTCGATCTGCTCGCCGCAGGGGCCCGCGGGTGTCGCGTGGGAGGCTGACCCAATGCCCGACACCCCCGCAGACGATCGCCACCAGTGGGCCCCGCTCGTCGACGACCTCCGCCGACGGCGGGAGCTGGCTTTGGCGATGGGTGGTCCGGACCGGGTCCAACGCCAACGCGAGCTCGGCAAGTCGACCGTGCGCGAGCGGCTCGACCACTTCGTCGATGCCGGGACCTTCGTCGAGTTCGGTCAGCTCGCCGACTCGATGGACCCGGTCCTGGCTGAGAAGGGCTACCTCGCCGCCGACGGTTGCGTGACCGGGATCGGCGAGGTCGACGGAAGGCGGGTCGCGATCGCCGCCTACGACTTCACCGTGATGGCCGGCTCGATGGGTGCGGTCAACGAGGAAAAGGTCACCCGCCTGCGCGAGCTCGTGCTGCGCCAGCGGGTCCCGTTGGTCTGGTTGCTCGACTCGGCGGGAGCCCGGGTCGGCTCCGGCACCGGCTCGACCTTCGCCGGGCTGGGTGCCCTGTTCCGCGAGCAGGCCAACCTCTCCGGCGTCGTCCCCCAGGTCGCGGCGATGCTGGGTCACTGCGCGGCGGGCACCGCGTACATCCCTGCTCTGGCCGACTTCATCCCGATGGTGAAGGGCATCTCCTCGATGGCTCTCGCCGGCCGGCACCTCGTGAAGGCCGCCACCGGTGAGGACGTCACCGAGGAGGAGATGGGCGGCT
>DATEEV010000547.1:0-4330 GCA_035281005.1 Microthrixaceae bacterium
GGACATCAAGGTCGTCGTCGCCGGCGTGGGTGCGGCCGGGGTGGCGGTGTCGAAGATCCTCATGAACGCCGGAGTGCGCAACGTGATCGGCGCCGACCGGCAGGGTGCGGTCTACGACGGCCGTGGCGGGCTCAACACCTCGAAGCAGTGGTTCGCCGAGAACACCAATCCCGACGGTCTGCGCGGCTCGCTGGCCGAGGTCATGCCCGGCGCGGATGTGTTCATCGGTCTGTCCGGGCCGAACCTCATCACTCGCGAAGACGTGCAGTCGATGGCGAAGGACCCGGTCGTGTTCGCCATGGCCAATCCCGACCCGGAGATCCGGCCCGAGCTGATCGCCGACATCGCGGCGGTCGTCGCCACCGGTCGGTCCGACTTCCCGAACCAGATCAACAACGTGCTCGCCTTCCCCGGCGTGTTCCGCGGGGCGTTCGACGCGGGGGCGCGCAAGATCACCGAGAACATGAAGGTTGCCGCCGCCCACGCGATCGCCTCGGTGATCGGCTCGGAACTGCGGCCCGACTTCATCATCCCGTCGGTGTTCGACGAGCGAGTGGTCGCCGCCGTCGCCGCCGCGAGTCGCGATGCCGCGATCGCGGACGGCGTCTGCCGAGGCCGGTGACGGCCTCCATGAGTGAGCCGCTGAAGCCTCGGTGAGTCGACACAGCCCGATCCGGGCCATCACCTTCGACTTCTGGAACACGCTGGTCGCGGAGAACGCCGAGTCGGCTGACCACCGCAGCGAGCAGTGGCTCTCGCTCCTGGCGAGCGAGGGGCATCTGGTCGACCACGAGGTGATGGAGCGGGCGATGACCGACCTGTGGTCGTGGTTCACCGAGCACTGGGAGGGCAACGAGCAGGTCACGCCCGAGATGGCCATCGCCCGGGTGCTCGCCCTCATGGAGGTCGAGGTGTCGTCGGGGCTCTACGACACGATGGTCGAGAGCCTCCACGACGGCCGTGATCCGAACGAGATGCAGACCGCCCTGGGTGTCGGTGATGCGCTCGAGACGCTGCGATCCGCGGGCGTCGCCGTCGGCATCATCTGCGACGTGGGGCTCAGCCCGTCGTCGACGCTGCGTCGCTACCTCGACCATCACGGCCTGCTCGGGTTCTTCGACGGCTGGTCGTTCTCCGACGAGGTCGGCTGCTACAAGCCCGACCCGCGGATCTTCACTCACGCGTCGAAGCTGCTGGGTGTCGACGAGCCCTCCGCGCTGGCCCACATCGGCGACCTGCGCCGCACCGACATCGCCGGGGCGCGGGGAGCGGGTTGGACGTCGTTGCGCTACGTCGGGTTCTTCGACGACCAGTCGGAGCTGCCCGAGGCCGACGCGGTGGTCGCCGATCACCGCGACCTTCCCCGGGTGCTCGGGCTCGCGGGCTGAACGGGGTCAGCGGGTCACGAGCGGCACCGGTCGGCCCAGGCTCCAACTGAAGGTCTCGGGGAACTCGCCGAGCGCGAGCGGTGCGGCGAGATCGGCGACGGTCGGCCCCACTTGATCGGCGACCTCCTGCAACTGCGCCTCGTCGAACCCCCACACGTCGATGGCGTTGTGGCCGAGGATCCGTCGGAGGTCGGCCTCGGGGAGCCCACCGAACACGTGACGCAAGGTCTCCCGGTGGACCGGCACCGCACCCTCGAGGTGCGGGTAGTCGGCGCCCCACATCAGCCGGTCCACGCCGATCTCGTCGCGCATCTCGGCGTCGGCGCGCCCCATGAGCGAGCCGCCGAGGGGCACGTGGCGCTCCACGTACTCACCGGGTCGCAGGGCGAGCGACGACCGCAGCGGTGCGTAGCCGTGGGTGTCGAAGAACTGCTCCATGTCGCGAACCAGCGACGGGAGCCACTGCACCCCGTTCTCGGACACGACGACCTGCAAGCGTGGATGACGGTCGAAGACGCCGCTGAGGATGAGGAACCACAGCGGTCGGCGGGTGAAGACGAACACCTCGTAGAGGCCGAGCATCCCACCGTGGGCGGCGTCGTAGAGGCGGTGCGCGTCGGTGGGCACTCCGGAGGCACCGGTGTGGAGGTTCACGACCATGCCGTGGTCCTCACACGCGCTCCAGAAGGGCTCGTAGCACTCGTCGCCGTAACCGGGCAGGCCCGACCTGGTCGACATGGCCGGCAGCACGACCCCTCCGGTGAGCCCGAGGTCGCGGGCGCCCGCGATCTCGGCGACGGCCGCATCGAGGTCGTGGAGGTCGATGGGGATGCACCCCGCCCGCCGTCCCGGCGCCTCGTTGCAGAAGTCCGAGAGCCAGCGGTCGTAGGCCCGGATGGCGGGCCACACCAGGTCGAGGCCCTCGGCGCGATGCCCGCCCATGAACATCGCCGCGGGCTGCCAGCCCGCGAGCACCGGCCCCGGATACGTCACCTCGGCGTGGATGCCCTGTGAGTCCAGGACCTGGAGTCGTTCGCCGTCGCCGCCGTCGGGATGGACCCAGTCGGTGCCGTAGCGGGCCAACCAGGCCGCGGCGGCGCCGGTGTCGACGGCCATGCCGGCGAGGCGCCGTGTGGCGGTGGCCCGTACCGGGTCGGCCTCGTCGACGGCTCCCGGGTCGCTCCCGCCGAACATCGCGATGGCCGTCGACGGCAGCTCGCCGACATCGCGGATCGCGTCGCGATGCGCCGGGTCCACGTAGGCCAGGTACTGATCGAGGTCGCGGGGCGACGCATGGGTGTCGGTGGACACGACGATGTAGTTCCGACCCGCCCGTCGGTCGGTCGCGACCGATGCTCCGGCCATCCGCCACCCCCTGAGTCGGCTGCCCGCCGCCGATCGTAAACCTTCGGCGGCCGTAGGGTGTCGGCGATGCGGGGGCACGAGTTCAGCTTCGAGATCGACGCAACTCGCGAGGAGGTGTGGCGATCGCTGCACCCTCGACCGAGGCCGAATCCCGACGGGAGCCGGCGGGTCATCGAGCACGGCGACGTGCGCATCGAGATCGTGAACGAGGGTGACGAGCACGGCGAGGGCCTCGTGCGGACGTGTCGGTTCCGGGTGCCCAAGCTCCTGCTGTCCGGCGGAGTGGGCCGGTCGTGGGAGTGCGTCACCATGTCGCGCCCGCCCGAGTTCTCGAGCTACGAGGCGGTCGGCAAGCCGCTGTGGTCCGAGGCGTCGGGCTGGCATCGCATCGAGGCCATCGGCGACGGTCGGTGTCGGGTGTCGTTCGGCGAGACCTACCACGCGTTGAACCCCGTGCTGCGAGTGCTGCTCGAGGGCTACGTCCACCGGTTCATCTCGAACGACAACGACGAGCTGATCCGCAAGGCCGTCGAGGCCGGCGTCGCCGCCCAGCGCGCCCGCCGTTCGGCCTGACGGGCCCCGGCTCCCGGCGCGAGGAGACCCCTGCCGGGCAGGGGTCTCACTGGTGGTCGGGACCGGCGTCGATCCGGTGACCTTCCGCTTTTCAGGCGGACGCTCTGCCTACTGAGCTACCCGACCAGGCTGTGTACGCACCTTGCGGTGCGCTGGCCGCCGCTGCGCCCTTCGGCGCAGCGACGATGGCGGTCCCGACGGGATTTGAACCCGCGACCTCCGGCTTGACAGGCCGGCGTGCACTCCAAACTGCACCACGGGACCGTGTTGATGCGGCGCCTTTCGACACCTGGTGTTGCAACTACGTCCAACATCTCGCGATGCCGAACGACGAACTGTAATCGCACCCCCAACGGGATTCGAACCCGTGTTACCGCCTTGAAAGGGCGGCGTCCTAGGCCGCTGGACGATGGGGGCCTGAGCCCGTGGGGGCCGGGTCACGATAGCAGCGGCCTTCGGCGACCCGATCTGGGTTGCCCGCGGCTGCCGCCGCCGACGGCATCGCGGCCGTGGGAGTGGCAGAACCTCCACCTACAGTGCGACCGGTGAACACGCCACGAGCCGTCATCGCCGTGCTCGTCGCGCTCGGCCTGGTCGTGGTGGTGGGAGGGGCCGCCGCCCTCGCGTCCGACGACGGCCTTCAGTACCCCGACGAGTGGGATCCCCGGGTGGAGGAGCTCGCCGCGATCACCGAGGACCTTCGCGGCCTCGACTTCGAGCACCCGGTCAGCATCTACTTCCTGACCGAGGACGAGTACCGCGACCTCGCCACCGCCGCCGACCAGGGCGAGCCCTCGGAAGCCGAACGGGAGGAAGCGGCCAAGCAGGTCGCGATGATGCGGGCGATCGGCGTCGTCGAGGGGGAATTCGACCTGCTCGAGTCGTCCGACGCCATTGCGGATTCCGGCACGCTGGCCTACTACGACCCGATCACCGACGTGATCAACGTCCGGGGTGACGAGCTCACGGCCGGCCTCCGCGTGACCCTCGTCCACGAGCTGACC